>JAPOPM010000150.1 GCA_026712905.1 Deltaproteobacteria bacterium | reverse complement strand
CCTGGCCACACAGTCATCGTTGGCGGGAACAGTGTCGGCAAGTCAACCCTATGTGAGGCCCTGGATCTTCTGCTGGGGCCGGATCGTCTATCTCGAAGCAGCCCGATAGACGAGCATGACTTCTTCGAGCGGCGCTACCTCGACGGAGCCGGCGTCCCCATTCTCATCGAGTTGGAAGTCGTGCTGACAGATCTGACGGAGGATGCCTTAACCAAGTTCCGTATCCACCTCGAATATTGGGATACCGCGAAGGACGCGATCCTGGATGCGACGGCGGCACCCGAAGTTGTCGACGATGACGATGTTGTGCCCGCTCTTCGGATCAAATTGGAAGGTGCCTACGACATCGAGGAGGACGAATTCAGGGCCGAGTGCTACTTCGCCAGTACTCCGGTGGATGACGAAACACGCCGGGTAAGGGTCACACGCGCGGCAAAACGGCAATTCGGGTTCATCTATTTGCGGGCGCTGAGAACCGGGGCCACCTCACTCATTCCCTTTCTGCGGCTGGAGGATCCAGAAATACTCAACGACAGACTTGCCGAGTGGCAGCATTGCTACAACTCGGACCGCGCCCATGACAGCCGCAACGGCCGCCCGCCGACCGACCGTGTCGTTGACCTCCCTCGCAAATCTCCCCTTGGCGACGAGATCGCTGTCAATTGCGAGCCCTCCCGCGCGTTCATCATGCCGCGGAACGACTGGCCCCAACTCGGACGCGTTGAAAGCATGTAGGCAGGCAGACTGCACACATGTACGAAGACGACACACATCATTCCCCAAGAATCTTGTCTATTGCAGCGTGGGTTCCCGCAACGATAGAGGCCATTTGTTCACTGTGACCTGCACCCCAATTTGTCCTCACCCATAAGTTAGTGGTTTTTGGTTGTGGTCCTCACGGGACCGGGTAGCGAACTCCAAGGGCGTCAGTCCCTGGAGGCTCGTATGCGGTCGTCTAGCGTTGTAGTCGATCCTCCAGTCCTGGATGATCCCCCGGGTGTGGCGGTAGCTGGTGAACATGTGCTCGTTAAGGCACTCATCACGCAGCCGGCCGATGAAGCTCTCGACCAGCCCGTTCTGCATGGGCTTGCCGGGAGCGATGTAGTGCCAGTGGACCCCTCGGTCCTGTTGCCACCGGAGCATGGCGTTCGAGGTGAACTCGGTGCCGTTGTCCGAGACCACCATCAGGGGGTAGCCGCGACGTTCAGCAATCCCGTCCAGTTCTCTCGAAACTCGCTCTCCGGTGATGGAGTTGTCGACGATGGTGGGCAAGGACTCCCGGGTTAAGTCATCGATCACGCAGAGCACACGGAAACGCCGGCTGTCCGCCAGGGTGTCGGAGGCGAAGTCCACCGACCAACGCTGATTGGCTCCCTGGGGGATCGTCATCGGCGCCCGGGTCCCCAGTGCCCGCTTGCGGCCGCCCCGCTTGCGCACGGTCAACTTCTCCTCCTTGTAGAGCCGGTAGAGCTTCTTGCGATTCACCACGACCCCTTCTCGAGCCAGCAACAGGTGCAGCCGCCGATACCCGAAGCGGCGACGTTCCGCCGCCAGCTCCCGTAGCCTCTGCCTCAGCTCTCCCTCCTCCGGCCTGCTCGACCGATAACGGTACACCCGCGGGTCGATCCCCACCAGGTTGCAGGCCCGGCGCTACGTGTGCCCTCGCTCCTCCATCGCCCAGTCCACGGCTTCCCTCCGGGACCTGGGCGTTAGAAGTTTCTTCCCAGCATCTCCTTGAGCGTCGACACGTCCAGCATGGCGTCGGCCAGAAGCCGCTTCAGCTTGGCGTTCTCCGCTTCCAGGCTCCTCAGTCGTTGGGCCTCCGATACCTCAAGCCCGCCGTATTTCGAGCGCCACTTGTAGAACGTCGCGTCGCTGATACCGTACTTCCGACAAAGCTCCGCCACTGCCAGCCCCGCCTGATGTTCCTTGAGAATCCCGATCACCTGCTCTTCGCTGAATCGGCTCCTGCGTATCTGCCTCCTCTCTGGGCTAACACTAACCCTCAAGTGAGGACATTCAAGGGGGGCAGGTCACCCACTTTCCCCTCACCTCACTCGAACCCCAAACCGACTTGACCCCGATTGTTCAGACCATCCCTAGCAACCTGTCCGTTTTTCCGGGACCACCTCAGTTTCCATGCTTAGTTTCACAACAACATACAGGCGGGGAGATCGGTGGGCGTTGGTTGGGTCGAAGGCGCGCGGTTGAGCGGTTGACCGGCGGGCTTCTCCGTCGGGGCCTGCTAACGGGACCAAATAGGGCCCAGACCTTAGAAACAGGGTGCTGGCCTTTCTACCGGTCGCCGTGGTGTACGACGTGGTCGGTAAGGCTAACTCACTTTCGGTTCTGGCCATACTCACGCCAAACGCCGCGTTGGGTGGTTAGGGTGTTGAGGCGCGCTCCACGCAACGGTCCACCGCTCAGGTCAGAACGCGGAGCGCGGTCTCGGGGGCTTTGTCGAGTACCCGCAACAGGGCGCGCGCGGCACCGGTGGGGCAACGCTTCCCCTGTTCCCAGTTGCGGATCGTTTCATGCGGCACGTCGATTCGTCGCGCCAACTCTAGCTGGCTGAGGCCCAGTCGCCGCCGGATCCGACGAGCATAGCGTGCCATGTCCTGCATGGCCTCGGCGTCGTCCTCCTGCTGCTGCAAGGCGATTTCCGTCTCGGTGGTGCCATCCACCACAGCGAAGTGGATCCGCCCCTTCGGGAGGGTCGCGGAATTGTCCGGATCAATCCTGACGCGCGTAGTGCTCATAATCCCCGACCTCCTTCCCGCTGGCCTTGCGCGCTGAAGTGAATTGAGCGGCGAGCTCACGCAGCCGATTCCGCCTTGCGGGCCTGGGCAAGATCATAGGCCCCTTGCATCCGTACCCAGTGTCCGGCGTCACTCCAGCCGAGCCGCTCCAGTGCCAGCGCGAGCTGCGGTGAAACGCTGGCCTTGCCGTTGAGAACACGGGAAAGCATTGTTCTTGTGACGCCTAGCCGAATAGCGGCTTCGGTAACGGTCCACTGCTCGGCCTCCATAGCCTCGCGGATAATTTCGCCGGGGTGGGCCGGATCGTACATGGCGGTCATTTCGTCTCTCCTGCTGGTGGTAGTCGGTCAGGCGGAGTAGGGTGCCTGGGAAATCCTACGAATCGTCATTCCCGCGAAACAGGCTGTGTCAAAACGTCGACCGGGCAAGAACTGCACCAAACCCCCCGAGAAGTCATTCCCGCGGAAGCGGGAATCCAGGGGTGGCGAGGCGGGGAAACGCAGATGTAGTGCCCCACCACCGCCCCTGGATTCCCGCTTTCGCGGGAATGACTTCTCGGGGGGGGGGGGGGGGTTCGGGTCGCTCTTTCCAACCCTTTTTTTCCAACTTTGGGCTTACTTAAGCCCCCGGCTCCGGCCCAGGACCGGCCACCCCTTACTTTCT
>JAPOPM010000149.1 GCA_026712905.1 Deltaproteobacteria bacterium | reverse complement strand
CGGGCATCGAATCGGAAACCCTGCAACGCTTCCTGGCCCGCTACGACGGCGTCGCCCGGGGCCGGCTTTCCCGAAAGGGCGAGCGCGGGCTCCGCGCCGCCTTCCGCAAGAACGTGCTGGTGGTCGACGAGGGCTCTCTCGCCTCCACCGTACAGGCCAGGGACCTGCTCAGGATCGCCAACGCGCTCCGCATTCCCCGCGTGGTCCTGGTGGGCGACGAGAAGCAGCTAGACGCAGTCGATGCGGGCAAGCCCTTCGCGCAGTTGCAGCGGGCGGGCATGAGGACGGCCGTGATGGACGAGATCCTGCGCCAGAAGGACCCTGAGCTCCGGGAAGCCGTCGAGGCGAGCCTCGGGGGCGACATCAGGCGCGCCTTCGCGAAGCTTGGCGGCCGCGTGGCGGAAGTCAATCCCCGCAACCTCGCGGGGGCGGCCGCCGCGCGGTGGCTGAGGCTCTCCGAGCGAGAGCGCGAGAATACCGGACTGATGGCGCCGAGCCACGAGCTGCGCCGGGCCATCAACGGGCACATCCGCGAGCGCCTCGCGCGCGACGGCGTCCTCCGGGGCCCGGCCTTCGAGGGCCAGCGGCTGGTCTCCCACGGCTACACCAACGCGGAAAAGACGGTCGCCGCCAACTACGCTCCGGGCGACGTCGTGGCGTTCCACCGCGACTACCCGAGTCTCGGGGTGGCGAAGGGCGACGAGCGCCGGATCGCGCGCGTGGACCAGGGCATCGGCACCGTGTTCCTGGAGGGTCCGAAGGGAGAGGAAGTGCCGTGGCGGCCGCGCATGGTCGGAGCCAGGCGCGGCGCCGTCGAGGTCTACCGCGGCGAGGGCATCGAACTCCGTGCCGGCGACCGCATCCGCTGGACCCGGAACGACAACGCCCTGGGGCTCGTGAACAGCGGCGTGGCCGAGATCGCTTCCGTCCGGGGCGGCCGTGTCTCCTTCCGGCTCGAGGACGGGCGCAGGCTGGAGATCGGCAAGCACGATCCCCAACTCCGTCACCTTGACCACGCATGGGGCGCGACCGTGCACGGGTTCCAGGGACGCACCGTGGACAACGTGATCGCGGTGATGGAGGCCGGACATCCTCACCTGACCACGCGCAAGACCTTCTACGTGGAGATCAGCCGGGCGCGCCACGGAGCGGAGATCGTCACCGATGACGCCAGGGCGCTGCGCGAGCGGCTGGAGTCCGTCACCGGAGAGCGGATCGCGGCGCTGGAAGCGGTGGAACCGGCCTTGGACAAGTCGACGGTGAAGGAAGTCGCCAGGGACAGGGGCGCGGCGATCGGAGCGGAAGGAGGACATGCGCCGCCCGATGCCGATCCGGGCCGGGACCATGACAGGGACGCGCCGGCAGCGCCGGAACGGGAACCGGAACCGGAGAAGGTCCGTGAGCGCGGGTTCGAGATGGAAATGTAGCACCGATCCGGCATCGACGCTCATTCGACAACCCGACTAGGCGGGTCGTCACACGTCTATCGACCGAAACTCCGTGTCGCCGGTGCCAACCACCAACGCACGCACAAACAACCAGCTTGGCACATCGCCCAGGTAACACGCTTCGATATAGGGCATGATTCTATGTCGGTACGCCTTCTCAAGGTTCCAGCGCGCTACCAACTCATCGGCTTTCACCAAGGCGTCAGCCGCCTTCTCCCGGTCAATCTCGATCCACACCGAAGCTCCCCAGTATCGTTGAAACGGCACGAACTCCCGCCACGAACTCGACGGACATCTCTCCTCGTAGGCTTCCGGGTCGAACCCGGCGAAGTCGAACAGGCTCACCCCGCCCAAAGTTCGGACATACGGCCAGCCCTCCGGACCAATCAGGGTTCCCCACCGCTCGTCCTCCCCGAGCGGCGGTTTCGACAGAATGGCCTTCCGCGATCTGATTCCTTCAAATCGTTCTTCGCTCGTCGTGTGCCACAGGCCACCACGTAGCGTCTCCATTGCCTCCTCGGCGTCCAATGTCACCCTTCCCTGGCCACCCGGATACCGCGCATATGGCTCTGCTTGAGTATCCACGCCAGTGGCCGGCACCAGCGGCATGCCCGCGACCAACGGCGTTGCCGCAGTCATGGACCGGCGACATTCGCGTGCGGGTCTACCACGATGTCGGACACCTTCTGTCGAACCTCCGGCAGGGGATCCTCTTGCGCCACCGCTAGCCAGTCCATCACGGCCTTATCCTCGCAGCCCGCCTTTTGCATGGCGCGAGCCAAACAGACGCATCGCCACCGCAGCAAAGGGACATCCGCCTCTTTCGAGAACTTGCGGCGGTAGTCAAGATCGTCGATAAGGTACATCAACCCTTCCACCGCAAGCTGTCGGAGTTCCTGCCGGTCGCCGTCTTCTCCTTTCGCGAACACCCATTCCGCCACCCACAGCGCATCGCCAAGAGCCTCGATTCGGCGAGTGGCCACGAGCACACCGATCTCGCGAATCAGGTCCGAAGGTGGTCGAGGGGCCATGGACCGTCGTGCGAAATAGAGCCAGAACTGCATGGCAATCGCCGCATTCGAAACAAGCCGCGGGTCGTCAGAAGCCAAGCCTTTTCTCAGCGCCGTGTGAATCTCAGCCTCTCGCCCCTTCAGCGACCTGACCAGACCCACCAGCAGCGGCATAGCAGTTACGTCCGCCTCGCCGAACTGTTGATACTTTCTGTACAAGGCCTCGCCGACATCTTCGGGCACCTGCAGGTGCATCAATAGCGTAGCCGCGCCGCGAATGCCGTTCCGCAGCAGATCCCTCCGCGCTTGTCCGAACGGGTCGGACAGAATCCAAGGAAGGGGCGTAGGCGCAACTGCCCATCGACGCAGGACACTGGTCAAATACTCCTTATCCCCTTTGTCGAGTTCAAATGAGAAGCCGTAACGTTGAGAATGTTCCAGGGCGTCGGCTACGTGGAAGAGCATGTTGTCCAGCGATTCGTCGTTGACATCGGATAGTTCAACAGCCGACATCCATTTTTCTCGAAACCACGCCTGCGCGAACCCAGGCTCGGGCTCCGGCAAGCAGAGATATACCCAATGCCTGATCCGGTTCTCGCCTGGAAGACCTCCGCCGTCACTGTCATCGGTAGCCCAGATGGCGGCACCCACGGTCCTCTCTTCTTCAGCCGTAAGGCGTCCCGCCAAAGCAACTTGGACGAGCCTCAGCATCGCCCGGGAACGGGCCTCCTCACCGCACGTCAACGCCCGTACCAGAAACTTCACCGTCGCATGCCACTCGTCGCTGTTCCGTTCGTCACGACTTGGAATGGCCTCGGCGCTACGGTCGATCAACTCGCCAGGATCGAGAAAATTGTAGGCGTTGGGTGCGTAGCCATCCACTCCCGCGATGGGCGCGGACAAGAGTTCGAGAGCCAGATCGGCCCTGTCCTGCTCCGGCACTGCCTCCCACGACCAACTCAGCAAATGACGAATAACGTCTCGAAACAGGATGTCGGTGTAGAACAAGGGATTTCCGTAGATCGCCAGCCCCTTCCGGAGGAGCTCGGCCGCTCGATTCGCCTTGAATCTGAGGGAAAGCCGGGCAAGCGTCTCCATGGCAACCCTGACTCGGTCCCTCGGAGGTATCGTTCCGCGCGCGCCGTCATGGTGCAGGCCGCGACGCGTGTAGTAGTCGATCGTCTGCTCGCATTGACCGGCGATCGACTCCACCACACCTTCGGGGAGTGCCGCCAGGTTGGGGCGCGACAACAGCCTTCGAAGTAGTTCGTCCCCATCGTACGACATGATCCGCAACATCAACCGCAGGGCAAACTCGTACTGACCATCCCGGTGCAGCGCCTCGCTCGCCTGTCCCAGCATGGTCTTGGTCGGCGGCCAACGATCGGATAGCGTGGGCAGTCCCGCCACCTCCGCAAGCCTGACAATTCGATATGCCGCCCGTGCCCTGTACCAGTCCGGGCTTGGACCTTCCTGCTTGAACTCCACCAACCCGCGCGGCCGGGGTCCCTCGCCCAACTCGAAACCGGGGCCCTTTTCCGGCTCCGGCCGCCACTCAACGGCGTTGATCAACGCCCGAATTTCATTCGGTGGGTCGCAGTTGAACCTCGTCAGATCGCGCGCCCGGGCGCGATGTGGGTCCGAACCATCGGCACCACTCCACGACTGCTTCTCCAGCTTGCGCGCCAGACACGCCGCCCACGACTCGCGAGACAAAACGGATATATCCAGCGAGTACCCTCTCGATCGCCGAAGTGCTGCAATGGCCGAGCGCAACATCGGCAACACTTGCTCGCTCCCGTGGCCGACCTCGAACATCAAGGACGCCTTCCTCACCGCCCAGTAGGGATCTCCGTCGTCGACCCGCCAGGCGTCCAGCGCCTCGACCAAGGAACCGGCGTCGGTCTGGTAGAGCGCCCACAGACACTTTTCGTATTCCAAGTGGTGGAAGGCATTCCTGTCGTGCTGCGCGAACCCGGTGGCGACGCGAACCGCTTCGTCGAACTCATTCCGGTCGAACCCGAAACGCGCATGAGTCAACAACACCATGGCGACATCGCGTGCCGCGCTGCGATCGAGCACAGGCTCGTTCGAGCCCTCACGACTACGTGCCACCTCTTCCACGGACGTCTTGGCCACAAGCGCCAATTCCGCCCCCAACGGTTCGAGGCGAATTTCTCTGCGCCAGACGATCTCGTGCACGATCCGAAGCCGCTCGGCCAATGCGCGACCGGCCAGTCGCTGTACTATCCGGTCT
>JAPOPM010000148.1 GCA_026712905.1 Deltaproteobacteria bacterium | reverse complement strand
CAGATGCCGACCAAGAATTCGGAGGCCGACGCAGCCCGATACCGGGAGTACAAGGAGAAGAGGCTGTGGAAGCCGGTCGACGTATACGAGCAACAGACTGCGTTTCCTCGGCCCTAGCGCCTCTGTGTGAATCTGGATTCCCTCTTCGCTTTCGATAGTTATCAAGCGAAACGCGCCCCAATAGGCCGAGAACTGACCGGCCTCGGTTCGCCGCGAAGTCGGGAGTTGCACATGCACAGGCCACCGGTTCCGGACAGTTAGTTACGGGGCAGGTGTTCGGCAGGGGCCATTTGCTTGGGATACTCACGGAGGCTATACGCAGTGCCGAGGAGACTCGTCAGGGAAGAGTGGCATCAGTTCTACAACGTGGGCTCGTGGCAGAACAGCCTCATATGGCTTGCACAGAAAACGGCTTGCCTACCGCCAAGTCGTTGGGTCGCTGAGTCCGGCCATCGCAACTCGGACCAAATTAGACGAGGATCGCAATTTCCTCATCTAACGGACGATCTGGAGGCGGCTTCACGATCACCCTTAACTTGGGGTGACCACCCCTGTATCCCGGCCTCTCGTCCTCGTGGGCAAACACCTGAACCTGTCTCCCTTGGTCTTCCCAAGCCTCTTGGAGTCCACGTAGCTGGTAGATCGGTATGATGATTGGCGTTTGGTCATCATTGAGATAAACGTCAATTCTTGCGCTGTCGGTTTGGGGACGTGGCATGCCACTACGACCCGTTCTTACTCTCCCAAGCCTCGGCGGTTCGCCCATTTGTCCGGCGAACTACCTGACGGGTATCAGTCTAGCAAGTCGCATCAGATGCCGGGGCTACGAACTCTGCCCAACTATGTGCTGTGCCAGACTGCCCCGCCGTCCGTTTGTCCGGCGGGGAGCTTTGAGGGCATACACATGGAGTCGAGTTAGATCAGGATCGCTGTACCGACTGGCGGACTCAGCGGCGACCTGGAGCGCCAACGTAGTGTTGGCGCCAACGCCGTTCTTCGGCACGAAACCGCTTGGAGCGCGTCCGGCGAGGCCCGGAGGATCTAACTCGGGTCGTCCTGAAACGGCAAGATTCACGGGATCGCGGAGCCGCATACCACGACATTCGGAGGCTGTCACCGGTCCTTAAAGTGCTTTGCGGGTGCCATTTGCGTATAACGTGCCGCTCACTCGCCGAACGACCACTGGAAGCGGCACGCGTCTAACCCAGCCTTGCCGCCCTACTGTTTCCTCACGTAGGCGTAATACGCTCCCACGGTGCCTCCGTCGCCGGTGGTGAAGGTGGCTCTCATACGGCTCTTGCCGGCAGGCAAGGTCATTTGGAGCGTCACCTGCTTGGCCCCGGGCTCGACCGGGGCCTCGGCCGTCACATCTCCGATTCGGACCGAGGCGTTGACCGCCTGCACTGCCTTGCCGGGGCTCGCACGGAATGGGCTTTCCCCTGGCACGTCGGTCCCCGGAGGAAGCAGGGCGTCGATCGCTGTATCGGCCTCTTCCGGCCATCGTCGCAGACGGATTTCGTACCCGCCCGCTGCGGTCACGTTGACGTTCCAGTATCCGGTGGCGGATGGATCGTCCAACGCCTGGCGGACCAACGACTGATTCCAAGGCGTCGATTTCGTGGCGATCCAATCGTGGCTCGTCAGCCGGACCGGGTTCTCTCCTTCGTGGCCCAGGTAAATCGCGGGAATCCGTTGGAAGGTCGGCTTCAATTCGGCCCACCACGCTTCGTAGAAGGCCTTCAGTCGGGCGACTACATTGGGTTGGGTTCCGGCCACGTCGTTCTGCTGCGCCGGATCTTGCTTGATGTCGTAGAGCTCGGTGCCGTTGACCAGTCGCCAGCGGTTGGTCATCACGGCGCTCCTCCGCCACTTGATCGGATCCACGACCCTTTGCGAGTCAGTCACTAGGATGCGGTCCGGCCACGAGCCGTCGTCCGGATTCGCTCTGCTCTCCAAGAGCGGGCGGATACTGCGTCCGTCAAACACCACTCCCTTCGGCGGCGCGATCCCCGCAAGATCGATCAGGGTGGGCAGCACGTCGACGTGGGCGGTGATCGGCTCGACGTCGCGCCCGCCGACAAGCCCCCCTGCGGGCCAGTGGACGAACAGCGGCACTCGATGCCCTCCGTCGTACTCGCTTTGCTTCCTGCCCCGCATGCCGGCGTTAAAGACCTTTTCGCCCGCGCCGGTTCCGTTGTCGCTGGTGAAGATAAGGATCGTGTTGTGGGCCAGGCCCTCTCGCGCTAGGAAGGCCCGCAAACGGCCGACGTTGTGGTCGATGTTG
>JAPOPM010000147.1 GCA_026712905.1 Deltaproteobacteria bacterium | reverse complement strand
TGGGGTCGTCGGGAATCCTCACGACTTCGTATGCATCCGGCAACGGGCGGGATCTTTGTTACTCCTGTTACGATCGGGAATGCCCAGAATGTCGGGATGACGGGGCACCGAGTGGGGGTGAGCCGAGCCGCGTTCAGTCCAGGCAGTGTTCATTGTGCAACCGGGAGTACGCCGTTTTTGGCCAATTATTAATAGGCGTTTGATCCTCGTTACCGAGTGGGCGGCCCGCCAGCGACCCCGATTATCTCCCCTCAACCCAGGAAAGGAGTAGGATGAACACTGACGACAAGGCTGATGTGATCGGAGTTGGAATAGAGCTATGGTTGGTTCTCGTAAGAAGGTTACGGGATAAGGGAGTGCTGTCGGAAGGCGACTTGAATGATATCCTAGACGCTCTTGAAACCACAAGAGAATCGGCGCTCGTGAACCCCGATACTCTTACTCAAGGAGTGCTGCTTGCCGGCGTTGTTGAACGGCTTCAGAAATGCCTCCCCAAAAATCATTGAGACGTTCGGATGTCCGTCGTCCCCCTCCTTACTACCTGTGATTTGTCGCGCAACGAGCTCACCTGGGTCAAACGCTCAACCTCCTGACCCGATATTTGAGAAGCTCCACCAAGGCCCTGAGCCGTATCGATCTGGTTCCCGACAAGTGAATCGTCCGAATGTATCCTACCCTCCTTATGGGTGCGGGGCCTGTCACGCCCCCTCCAGCGTAGTAGATCGTGGTACTATCGTCGTTAATTTCCCTCTTTAGCTCTTCAAGAGTATGCTCTTTGGAAATTTTCATAGTGGGCCTGGTGTTCCTTCAGCTTTGCCATGAACGTGCGCCAGGATGGTCTCGTTTACCAAAACGATCCCTGTGTAGAGTCCCGCCTGGATGCCTACTCAATTCACCAAGCTCAGCACTGCTGTCGTATGCCTTTGTCGGAGCACCGCGGGGGTGCCGCCTTGTCGTAGTGGGGTCAATATGACTTGCATCATCCCTGCATGGGGCAGTCTGCCAATGTGCTCCCACGCCCTTTGCGAAAGCGCGGTACGTCCGGGCGTCCCTTCGACGCGTCTAAAGTTCGCGCCTCGTTGAAGCGATGAAGACGTAGGCGATGTTCGCCTCCTACTCAACTTCGAAGCCTCTTCGTGATCGTTGCTTCGGAGTCCTGCCAATCAGCGTCGTCATCGTAAGAGACGGCAATGCCCTCAAGAACCCCACCCATGTAAGGAAAATCGAAGTGCAGTTGTTCGGCCAAAGCACGATATTTTGCAGCAAGGTCCCGTTCCTGCTGGCCCCCTTCACCCCGCCAGTGAACGCCGCGAGAGTTTCGAACACCGATATGGAAGCCTCTGCCGATCTCCCGAGAGGCTACCTTCTCCATTGCCTCGCAGACTGCTTTGCACGGCCAAAAGCCGTCTGCGTCCGCGGGCGCCTTGGCAAAAAGCTGGCCGAGACAATGATCTCCAATCTGGGTACGGCCGTGCTCGCGGCAAAGGCGCCGCACTTCGTCAAGCCACCGTGAAAGCGCTCCCGCGTCGGTCCCACCGTTCGCGTCTGTGCCGGGAATCATCCTCAACTGTTCGAGAAGGAGATGGGCTGCCAGTGCGACTGACTCTCGCTGTTCGGGGTTTTCGATCGTCCATTCCGGCGGATCTTCTTTTCCGTCAATTCTCTTGTATGCAAGGGCAACCGCCTGGATGAACAGCGTCGGCGATTCCGCGATCATGCGTTCGAGATTCGGGATTCCATGCTTGCTGTGAGTGAGGGTATCGATGAAGAAGAATTCCAAGTGAGCTGTTTCGTCAGGAGAAACGTCCGGACGACGATCAAGCACATCGAAGGCTTCGGAAATATAGTGCCCGTCGATCTTGAAATGGCCTACCGGTTCGGCGTTGACCGTGGCGACAGCACGCAGCAACCGCTTGAGGCGGGAGGTCTCGACATGTTCGATATTCATGTGGACGGCGTGGAAGGCCGCGCGCGGCCGACCAGCCTCCAGCAGGCGGTCGATTATCTCGACAAGCTCGACAGGCGTATGTCGGTCCCAAGATGGGAGCACGTCCTTCCAGTAACTGTTGCGGATGTCCTCTCCATAGCTGTCCAGTAGACGCCAGGTCGATTCCCGGAACGGCGCATGTACAAACATACGCGTACGGTCACCGGCGGGCAGTGTTACGGCCACTGCCTTTAACACCTCCGTGCGCGGCTTGTCTTCGATGGCCCAAAGGGCGCCTTGTAAACACGCCTCGGCATTATTCCGAAGGTCTTCGTCAAGAGAAAGGCAGTGCCGGATGAAGTCGACTCTCTCCTCAACCCGGGTAACGGACAATATCGCGTAATGGCCAACGATGCGGGCGGCGTCGGTAGCGGCCAATAATTCCTTGACCCCTTCGAAGCCGTACTCCGTCCAGAGCTCGCTCATCGCCTCGCGCCGAAGCTTGTCGATTCGGTCCTCGCGTTTTCGCCAGTCGAAATCGTCCTCTTCGAATTCGTGGGCAGATTCCTCTACCCAATGATTGGCGAACAGCCAATTATGCCGAGAAACCGGATCTTTGGGTTGGAGTTTGTCGTAGGTCTCCCGCGCGCGGTCGCGAGCTGTTTCTCCAATTTCCAGATGGCGGGCGCGCCGGGTGAGGGCAAACCGCCGGATGCGTTCGCGCAACGTGGCCTTTGCAGACTCGGTTGCACTACAGGACCATTGGTCGATCAAATCCCAGACCTTGTTCCGTTCGTCCTTTGGGATGCCCTCGAGTGATTCGACGAGGTCGCCAAGAGTCGTTTCATCGTGAGACGGCCAAGCCAACAGAATATCCAGAGCCTCGCGGGTGAAGTCATGCAACTCCTTGCGCGTGACCACCTGGCCCACCCCGGAAGCATCGCTGCGCCAACGGGGCCGGTAGCTGTCGTGGCCAAACCGTCGACCCGGCCTGATCTGTGCGATACAGATCGCCCAGACGACATCAGAGAAATTTCTGACGAGTGCTTTCAACGCTTTGACCCGCTGTTCCACTGATGCCGCTGTCTGCGGCATCCAAGATCTGAAGATGGCTTGAAGGCTGGCGCCCGGCTTGTTGACCCAATTGTCGTCAATGTTCAACCTGGAGAGCCGGGCAAGGATTTTGGCAACACGCGAGAGGTTGCGGGGGTTCCACGCAAGACACTCCAAGGCCCAGAGAAGACCCGTCCGAGACGGCGAAGCGAATATCGAATCGCTGTCGACCGGCTTGAGAAGGCCAAAAACGAGAGGTTCATTCTGGCTCAAGTCATCTTCGATGAGTCGCAGAAATTCGTCGGGTGCGGCTTCTGCAAAATACGGCAAGTTGTCATCGTGTGAGAGCAACTTCTCAAGCGTTAGCGGCGTCAAGAGCTTGTGGATCAGGTTAGAAACCTTGCCCTCGACATCAATCCCGATACGGCTCCGAAGAAGGTTGTTCCCATGCACTGACAGGATGACGAGTGTCTCGCAGATGCCCTCACGCAACGCGTTGGAGTAGTCCCGCGTCTTGCCGTAAAACGCTGCCGCCCACCTGTCTTCTTCCGGCAGCTCAAGGGCAGGATCAGTCTCGGAAAGCACAAACTCCGCGGCGAAGAAAAACCGGTCGAGGTCTTCGGGTGTGATCATTCTCGCAATCGCGAACAATGCGTCGATCTTCGAGACGATACCCCGGTGGCGTCCGGCAGACCACACCGGGCTGTCATCGAACTGAAGCAGGGGCATGACGTCACCTTCGACCGCCTCGTATCGCCGATCGGCCACACAGGCGGATATTTCGCGATCCGCTTCTCGCTCCGCATCCCAGGCTCCGATCAGGGCCATGGACACGAGGGCCTTCGCGGTCTGGTCATCGCCTGCCCATACTGGCGTCCTGATCGCAGCATTCCTCGAGAGGCGGCGACGAAGGATCGTCGGCGAACGGCCGGATTCCCTCGCGAGCCGACTGATATCGTTTCTTGCCATCCCTGCGACGGTGAGTGCCTTCTCGAAGGCGTCATGGCTGAGGAGATCGAGCGTAATGTCTGCATCAACATTCACAGCGTTGCGAGGACGGAATATGATGCAATGAAGTCGGCAGAAAGCGTCGACAAGTTCGCGCTCGACATCCTCGGAGACAACGATCGGAATGAACCGAACTGAGGATGCGATCACCATCCGGAGAGTCGCCGGAGAGGTGAAGACGGCGGTGAGGTCTTTGTATTGACGGACTTCTAGCGCATCAAACAGGCAGGCAAGAAAGGCAAGTGCTTCGTCCCGCGAGTCAGCTGAGATAACAAACGGCTTTTTGCTCGGTTTGTTGAGCCACTCCTTGAATGTGCCTTGGTACGCTGCGATCGACGGTGCGAAGATTTCAGGCGTCAGATGTGGCTCGCTGGCATTCGACCATCGATTCCATGCTTGCTCAAGAGTCTCGTAACCATTAACAGGCAATCCGATTTGCTCGGCAAACCAGATCTGTGCCGGTACGGATTGCTCCAGCCACTGCTCGATGTCGCTCGCATCGAACGCTCTCACTTCTTTCCAGTCTCCCGCTTCGTTCTTCAGTTTCTCCCACGTCGTCTTGCTTGGCCATCGGCGGGGGGTGACAAACACGAAAGTGCCGGCTGCCCGCTCGGTGCCGCCAACGGAGTTTAGGCGAGCGGAATAGTCGCTCTCTGCTTTGATCGCCGGTTTCTTGTTGGTGCCGAACTCCCAATACGAGAGCCCTTCGGGAACCCAAGGGGTGGCGGCGGAGGCTTCGACGAAACCATCGTTGCCTTTGCGCTGAGCCTCGTCGTAACCCGGGAAGTCGACCTTGCGGAGCTCGTGGCCGGTTGACTGCACCAACTTCCGCAGCAACACTGATAGGCGGGTGCGGGCATCAATCTGGCTGTCGGCCCAGTTTTCTATATGCCTTGCCGTAATGGTCAGGAAACTCGGAACGAAGGCCCGCACCGCGACCGCCCTTTCAGTAGCGTGTCGCTGTTGCAGATCGTACCCCGACTGGATATCCAAGAGTTGCTGGCGGTCAGCGCTAAAGGCCTTCTCCAACCTGACGGCCATCTTGGGGGACAGCGCCGAATTCCCGTTAAGGAAATTGGAAAGTGCCGGCCGGCCGACACCAAGTCGCTTGGCGGCGTCTTTGACCGTCATGCCAGAGGGGATGACGTTCTCCCGGACAAACCTGCCTGGATGGGAATGAGAGGCGGCATTAGGTTTCATCTCAACGGCTCCTCAAGAAATGGGGGAGTTATCCAGCAAACTAGCCAATTGGATTTTCGAGTTTACGCCTCGTACCGAATTCGTGAAGGTGTCCTCATCCACCTCACTTCTTTTTGTTGGGTCGCTGCGTGAGGGCCGAACCAGCAGCCGATTTGGCCGCCTTACTTGACTTCGGATTGCTGAGTACTTTGCCTGCCGCCTTCGCAGCCTGCTTACTAGTCACTTCGTTGTTTGTCTTACGAGCCATGCGATCACCTCCTTTCCGTGCAATTCAAGGATAGCCCTACCCTTGGCTAGTTCGCTGGAGAATCTCGGAGTTCTTGTTGTGTTAAACGCTACAGAAGTAAGTAGCGTAATCAGCAACGCAATGCAACACCTGGTCGTTGATGACTCTTGCCGGAGAATTGGCCGACGATGATGACGGAGCGTGACGATGAGTGGCAGTCTTGCCGAAGGCAGCGGCCGCTACTCCAATCGTGAAGGAACAAGCGCGCCAATGACCTTGATTTAGTCGAGGGTCGTGGCCAAGTGGCGCATCGTCCATGATTCCCGCAGGGACGGTTTCATACAGCTCCCCTTCCGGGCGCTGGGAACGAGGGTGCAAAGGGCGGTGCGCAAGCCGGTGGACGGCGAAGCCGGCACTGGCGACACCAGCGATGCAACTGCTTAGAGTGGCGGTGATTTCCGCAATGGACTAGGGCAAGCGACGCACAGCCTGCGACGAGCGCGTCGCGAGGAAAACGCAGTGGTTGGTCATCGGCGGCGTCCGGGTTGCCGGGACGGCGTGAGCGTCTCCCCGTGACCGGGCTGGCGTGCAAGTTGCTTTCCTCCTTCACCACGAAGAGATCACGGTGGCCGCGAAACCCGCCGTGCGGGCAGTGAAGGTTCAGCCCCTGAGCGGGCTCAGGCGTATGGTGCAGCAGGCCTTGGACAAAGGAGACGGGAACAAAACCATCGTCACCGGCGGCCACGGAGTCCCGTCGGTTCGGAACTAGCTCGCCACCTCCGTCGGATACGACGGAGGTGGCGAAGAGCGCCTAAAACGGCCGCAATACCCGCAGTTGCACCCCGCACGCAAATACGGCAGAGTGAACAAAACGGGAACGATGCGGCGTCCAACCATGAAGGTGAAGCACTCGCACGTCAGGTTCCCGGCTCACGGTCAGTCTGACCGGCAACGAGTGCGAAGCGCTCGCTGTGCTCGGCGACAAGGATGATGTCTCGATATCGTGGGTCATCCGGTGCTGCACCACTGAGGTGTATCCCCGTAGGCGTCGCCAGACCCTGAACGCTCGCTGTCGCCGTGTGGCTCCAAGGACGCTGGAATATCACGCCAAGTGCGACCGCAAGAAAGCTGGTCCCGAGGGGGAGCAATGAAGCGGACAGAGCCCGAGGGATCGCATGCCCGGATTCCTACCGGCTACCTGGAAGGGCTTTATGCCAGGGCTCTGCCGGCAAAGCGTAGCGGTCACCTCTACGGCGCCTTTCCGTACCCCACCAAGATCTCACCCGAAGCGATCGCGCTCTTCATCGCCGCCCATACTAGCCCGGGCGATACCGTCTTCGACGGCTTTGCCGGGAGCGGCACCACCGGTCTTGCAACGTTGCTCTGCGAAGACCCGCCGGCTGTGCTGCGCGCGGAAGCGCAGCGGCTTGGCCTGGACGCAAAGTGGGGCGCTCGCAACGCCGTGCTGTACGAACTGGGCGCTCTTGGCGCCTTTGTTGGCCAGACTCTGACTAACCCGCCAGATCCGAATACTTTTCGGAAAGCGGCGGAAGACATCCTGCGCGCCGCTGAAACCGAAGACGGCTGGATGTACGGAGCCAAGGAACCGGGAGGACGGAACGGCATCATCCGCTATGTCATCTGGACCGACGTGCTGCAATGCCCGGCGTGCCGGCGTGAAGCGACTCTGTGGGATTCCTGCGTCTTCTTTGGCCCCGCCCATATCGCTTCCCACGTCACTTGCCCATCCTGTGCAAATGAAGCGCCGCTCGATGACGTAGAGCGCCTAACTCACAAGACGCGCGATCACCTTAACGGGAACAAACGGCAGCTCCGCGTCCGGCGCATCGCCCGCATCTACGGATTGACCGGCAAGAAGGGCTGGTCGCGCGAAGGTAACGGGCACGATCTCTCCTTGCTCAAACGCATCGAGGCCGAGCCCATCCCGGATTCCGTGCCGCGCGTGGCCATACCCTGGGGCGATCTGTACCGCCGCGGCTATCATCTCGGTATCACCCACCTCCATCACTTCTACACCAGGCGCAACCTGGTCGTGTTTGGCCGCCTATGGGAGCGCACGGCGGGCTATAACAGCGCTCTTCGTGACGCCCTGCGTTTCTGGCTGCTGAGCTACAACGCTTCGCATGCGACGATCATGACACGCGTTGTCGCAAAGTCGGGCCAGAGAGACTTGGCGCTCACCAGTGCCCAGCCCGGCGTTCTCTATGTCAGCGGCCTTCCGGTCGAGAAGAACCTGATTGCCGGATTGCGGCGCAAGCTTTCGACTATCGCCAGCGCTTTCGCGGTCACGCACGGCCGCAAGGGCCGGGTCAAGGTTTATCAGGCATCGAGTTGCCGCACCCATGTCCCCGATCACAGCATCGATTACATCTTCACTGACCCACCTTTTGGCGGAAACATCCCTTATGCCGAAGTCAGTTTCATCAATGAAGCTTGGCTCGGGCGATATACGGACCGTGCCGAGGAAATCATTGTCAGCAACGCACAGGAAAAGACCATCTCCGAATATCAGCGACTCCTCACGACTGCACTCAGCGAGGCCCGCCGGATCCTGAGGCCCGGCGGCAAGGCCACACTTATCTTCCACTCGGCCTCGGCCGGTGTCTGGAACGCCCTCCAGGCGGCCTATACTGATGCTGGATTCGGCGTAGAATGTGCAGGCGTTCTCGACAAGACGCAGGGGAGCTTCAAGCAGGTCACCACAAACGGCGCGGTGCGAGGTGATCCGGTTCTGTTGCTCGGCGAGAAGAAGGCACAGCAAACCAAGCCGATTGCCTGCGTCTGGACGGTTGCTGAACGGCTGTGGCAGGAAGCAGCCTTGACCCTGGATCCAGACGAACAGACGGCGCAAAGGCTCTATTCACGTTTGGTCAGCCACTTCCTGACCCGTCATCAACTGGTGCCGCTCGACGCCGATTCATTTTACCGGTGGCATGAAGAGCGGTATAATGCGGAGGTGAGAGAGCGTGCAACGCGATGAGGCGCGCCGGAGAGCCAGACATACCGCGCGTGCCTTCGAGCAGGCGCTTGACCCGGTACGGCGCAAGCGGCTCGGCCAGTTCTTCACTGGCGTTCCACTCGGTAAGCTCCTTGCCCATCTCGCCTTGCAGTCCGATACCCGCACCGTTCTCGATCCGATGGTCGGGCACGGTGATCTTCTGGATGCGACCTGCGAAGCGGCAGCCGACCGCGGCTATTCCATCGCTCGGCTTGACGGCATCGAGGTCGACAAAGCCACTGCGGATACATGCCGCGACCGGCTCGCGGCGCTTATCCCCAAGACATCTGCTCCCGATTATTCAATCCTTGCAGCAGACGCCTTTGATCCGACTACGCCGGATGCCTTGCCGGTCCCGAGCTACGACCTCGTCATAACCAATCCGCCCTATGTGCGTTATCAGACGCGCAACGGCAACGATGCCGCAACCGACCTAGCTCGCGCGGGCCTTGAGCAGATCGTTGACAGTCGTCACAGGGGAGCTGGCGGCGCGATCTGGAAAGTGCTGGCTCAGAGCTATTCGGGCCTTGCCGACCTGTCCGTACCGGCGTCGATTCTCGCCGGGTCCCTGGTACGCCCCGGCGGCCGGCTCGCTCTTGTCCTCCCGGCTACCTGGCGTTCCCGTGACTACGCCGATGTTATCCGCTATCTGCTCTTGCGCTGCTTTGCGCTTGAAACCATCGTCGCGGATACCCAACCCGGCTGGTTCTCGGATGCTCTGGTCCGCACCCATCTGATCATCGCCAGACGCTTAATCGCTGCCGAGGCCCGCCAGTGCCTTAGCGGTAGAGAGCGCTGGCCCGAAGCGCGGTGGCTTCACGTTGCGCCGGACGCGGCTGACCAACGCTCGCTGGTTGGATCTGCTTTCGAGGGTGAACATCCCGAAGCCGACTTTGCTGCCTACGTCCGCGCCAGCGCCGCCGACGCTGCGCGCGGCATTGAGGCCAGAGTCTTCGACCTGCACCATGAATGGGTGACGCTGCATGCACGCATCAGTCGGCGGCATTGGTACTCGATACTTGAAGGAGGCAGTTCCGACCTACCGCTATTCTCAACTCATCAAAAGTCTGCGCTGCTGGCCCTTCCCGAAGTGTTGCGTGACATGTTGCCGACCGCTGCCGCTACCGCGAAGCTGGTTCCACTAGAAGGTGCCGGCATCAAGGTCGGTCAGGGCCTCCGCACCGGATGCAACGGATTCTTCTATGTCACCACATGCGGCACGGCTGGAGACGGCAGCGAACAGGTGAACGCATCACTTGCACTGGGCGGTACGACGTTTACAGTCCCATCAGATGCGCTTCACCCCGTGCTCCGGCGCCAGGCGGAAATGCAGATTGTCCAACGCGGTGAGGTTCCGCCCGGTCGCGTTCTCGACTTGCGGGGTTGGGTGCTCCCGGAAGATTCCCGAATCGTAGCGGACGCGCGTTCGGCCTATGAGCAGCATCGAAGAAATCGCCCGCGCGTCATGCCGGCTACACTGACCGCGTTTGTCCGCCACGCCGCAACCGTGTCTCTTGAGGGGTCCGCAAGCAACAAACCCATCCCTGAGCTTTCGGCGGTGCGCTCAAATGTGCGCCAGCCCGGTCGCAAGGGCGTGATCCCCCGTTTCTGGTACATGCTTCCGGATTTTACGCCCCGTCACCTGCCGGCGGCTTTTGTGGCGCGGGTAAATCAGGGAACGCCTTGGGTTGAATGCAACACGGATCCGCCTTTGCTGATCGATGCTAATTTCTCGACCTTCTGGACGGCGGACGGGGATTGGACCCGCTTTGCCCTGAAAGCCTTGCTCAATAGCGTATGGTGTCGCGCCTTCATGGAAGTAGCCGGCACACCGCTCGGCGGTGGCGCCCTGAAACTGGAGGCTACGCACTTGCGGCAAATGCCTGTGCCCGTTCTTGCGATCGAGGCCCGATCTACACTGGATGCGGCCGGTAGGAAGCTGACCAGAGATTCAGAAGACGTGCAGGCGGACATCGATCGCATCATCCTGCAAGCGCTACTGCCCTGTACGATGCCGGAGGCGTCATTGTTGGAACTGGCCCACCGCATGGCGAAGCAAACGAGCGCCCTCTGCGCTGCCCGGCAAAGGGTTGCGTCATGACAGGCGATATCACGCAAGCCAGGGAAGTGATCAGACGATGTCGGGAGCTACGCGAGGCAGGCAAAGTGGAAGCCGTTTTGCGCGGCGAGTTCCAGTCACGGCTGCGCCTGATCTTTCCGGATGCCGACGATCAGGCGTGGATCAATCACTATGGTGAGGGTGCAGAGGCCGGGACAAAGGTCGGGCAGGCTGGAGGTGCTGTCGCGAACCGGTTCATCGATAATCTCGTTGGCTGCACGACCATTGAATACGAGCCCGACCTGCGCATCGCGGCGAAGCGCGAACAGGGCTTTGCGCAGGTGCGCGAACACGTCGCCGGGCTCGTCCGCAGCCTTGTCCCCGTGTGCCAGGTGCGCGGGATTCTGTCCGATACGGTCGAGTGGCTGGCCTACGACGCGGAGCTTGCCCCCAACAACGATCCCGCCGCCTGCACTGCAGACGATATTACGCTGGTGCCGGTGGACAAGTTGAATCTGACCACCGATGACGAATCGTCCGCTACGCGCCTCATTGGCTTCGTTCGTAAGCATCTGGCCCGCGAACAGTCCCGCCCTCTCAGGGCTGGGTTCCTTACAGTCGATCTCGGTCTGGAGAGTATTTCCTGCCAGCGGAGCAAGGAGCCGTTGCGCAAGCTTGTCGATGACGGCCGCGCCGCCGACCCGTCAATCGCCTTGGCAACTGACCTGTGGTCCCAGTTTGTCGACCACCTCGAAGGCGAGAAGGGCGCCTTCCGCGCCGCGGCATATGTCGATGAAGTCTATCTCTGCATTCTCGCCCGGCTGCTTAGCGCGAATGTTCTCGCAGGCCATGCAATCTCCAGCGATGAGGCCGACCTTAAGGCGATCCTGGACGGATCGTATTTCAGGGACCGCTACCAGCTTTCCAATGTGGTCGAACAGGACTACTTCGGCTGGCTCGTCAATGCGGCTCATCTCGGCCATCTCGTTCCCATTGCCCAGCAGATTCAGCAGGATCTCTACGCCTACGATTTCTCGTCGCGTCCCGAAACGGATCTGTTCGGCCGGCTTATGGCGCAACTTGCCCGGCGTAGTCAACGCAAGCTGCTTGGACAGGAATGGACGCCTGGCTGGCTCGGCCGACATCTCGCCTTGCGTTGCCTGGACAATCTCCCGGAGGGAGAGGAACCGCGCATTGTCGATATGTGCTGTGGCTCCGGCTCCATCCTGGCCGAGGTGCTCAAAGCCGCTAAAGACCGGTTCGGCTTTACCGACATCGCAACGCTGCATGAGGTGGCGACGGGCTTTGACATCGATCCGCTTGCTGTCAGCCTGGCCAAGACCACCTGGGTCGTGACGCTCGCCGACGAGATCAAGGCCGCGACAAGCCCGATCATCATCCCGATCTATCATGCCGACTCGCTGTTTTCAGTCACGCCGATCACGTCGCGACTACCGGACTTTGGCGAGAGCGAGACGATCCCCATTTCACTGGACGGTATCAAGATTGACCTGCCCGACGCACTGATTCAGCCTGAATGCCGCGAGTTGTTCGACCGGATCATTGACTGGGCCTATGACGAGACCCTCGACGCTCAAGCCAATGGCGGCACCGATCAACTGACTGAGCAGGGCACGGCGCGGTTCCTCGAGGGCGCCGCGGCCGCGCTGGGTATTTCGCTCAGCGCCGAACTAAAAGAGACGTTGGTCCCGGCCGTCTTCGCGCTGGTTCATCGCATGGCCGAGCTAGCTCTCGCTGGCCGCAATGGTATCTGGGCTTTCATTCTGCGCAATACCTATCGGCCAGGGCTTCTCGCTGGCCGGTTTAATGGGCTTGTTTCGAATCCACCATGGCTTGCCATGAGCCGTCTTGGCGATAACCCGTACCGAGAAGTCCTCACCGGCAGGGCTAAGCTTTACGGTATCCGCCCGCCCGGCCAGTCGTTCCTACATCTGGAGCTTGGCACGACTCATCTACTGCACGCCGTGGACCGCTATCTCGCTGCTGATGCGGCTGTTGCCTGTTTGATTCCTGGCACCGTCTTCAACGGCCACCATCACGAACTCTTCCGCCAGCGCGAGTTCTTGACCGCCGCACGCCCTATCCGGCTTGACATCAGCGAAATGTGGCAGATCGAGCCCGGTACCTTCAAATACCCGGGCGCGGCCGTCATCGGCCACAAGCGGGCCAGGACGGCCAAACTTGCAGAAGCGGCGATTGCTGGGTTTCTGGCGCGATGGGACGGCCTTGAGGCCACCGAATTCTCGGTCCGCGCCATCGGCAACAAGCGCACCGCTTGGGTACTCGAACAGGGAGGACTACCCGCTGCGGCCTCCACGGCCACAGTGATGCCGCAGCAGGGCGCCGACCTTATGCCGCGCACGGCCATTTGCATCGAGATCGTCAATGAAGCCGGCGCTGAGTACAGGGTTGATACGCCGTCACGTGGCACGCCTTACGGATTTACTATCAAGTCGGCAAAGGAGCTCAAGGATGAGCGCTTTCCCGGCAATGTTGCGCCGTGTTTCGTCTACCGCATGGCACAGTCGGCAAACTTGCTGCCCTTTGTTCTCGGAGAGCACTGCGCCCCGATCGCAATCCCGGCACTCCGCGACGATCACGGCGCATGGCGGATTCTTGATGAGGCCGATATCCGCGGAATGGGCCTGACCGAAACAGCACGCCGCTTTCGCACTATCAACGACAAGCTCGAACAGGTCGGCCAGGGCAAGAAGCTCCAGCTGCGAATTGATGAACGGATGAAGCTGTCAAAACAGGTGATGCCCGAGGACGGCTACCTCATTCTGGCTGGGGCTGGCGGCAAGCATATCTGCGCTGCCTGTGTCGAGATTGCCCCCAACGACAATCTAGTCGTGGATCAAACGCTCTATTGGCGCGCGGTTTCCGGCGAAGTGGAGGCGTGGTTTCTCGTTGGCATGCTGAACAGCCACGCTATGACCGAGGCGATCACGCCATTCAACCCGAGGGGCGCTTTCGGGGAACGCCACATTCATGCCTTACCTTATCGGCTGATGCCCGCATTCGATCCCGCGAATGAGGATCACCTCCAAATCGCAACGCTTGCGCAGCAGATCGCGGAGTCGGCCGGAAGGATCGTAGCGGCGGATGCGTATCTGTCCGATCCGAACAGAGCACTCGCTACCCGCCGCACGCGGCTGCGCACGAAGCTTGAGCAGATAGCGCCCTACAGGGAACTGGAACAGCTCTGCGCCGCCGCGCTGGCCACCACCACCTTTGGCCAAGATGAGGATGACGGGGGAGATGAGTAGCTAGGGGGCGTAACACGTCAAGAATATTGGCCGTTTCCTCAATGCCGCCGCATCGGGGGATGTGACAATTCAGGCACAACACCTTGAACTTTGCGCCCAACGGCCGGGCAAGACTACGCTACGCGCAGTTTTGCGATCGCTCAAGCACGAAGAGCCTGCCTATATCACCGCCACAGATCGTTTGGCAGCCCTGACCAGCACGGAGCCGGCGCACCTCAGGTTCCGTGTCTTCTTGCTGGCACGAAGAATCAGGTGAGCAAGCCCACGAGCCGTGGACTCATCCCTCCGACGCGAAATACGAGCCCCGCAAGGCGTGAGGCTTCGACCAAGGAACGCGCCGCATCCGAGTTCCAAGGGTATACCCGTAGCTCGAACGTATTTGGTCCCATCCGCCTGAACAGGATTAGCGAATTTTCATACGTAAATCCGCCCATTCGAGCCGAGGGCAGGTTGATCCGCTCCATGCGGTTATCGCCATGCCAAGTCACGGGACGATTCCGCCACATCCTTTGTCCGGAAACCAATGACGGCTCAGCGATATGCTCCACCCGTTCATAATCGTACCCTTGATAGGCGGGGCCAAAGAAACGATGGCTGCCGCGCGGTAGTTCGAGTTGCGTTCGGGCTCCGCCAGAGAGGCGGTTTGCTTGCACCCACATCTGTTGATGGATCCGGGGATCGATGCCTGCGTCTGTCATCAGCCCGTAACCGCCAACTTGGCCAATCTGCGGCGCAGGTACCGGCTCCAACTCCTCGGCTCGCTGCTCACGCGGGAGACGCTGCCGAAGCGCGCTGTAACGATCGAGGATCTCAGGCGTCAAATCTACGGCTGGACCAATTGCTGCGTTCCATGCGCCGTTCACCGGTTCCGGCACATGATGTTCCATTTCCAGCCAGCCGGCCTCAGTATTGACCATCAAACCGCGGTTCGTGAGATTGGCCGATCCCACCAGACTGCCGACGGTCCCGTCGTGCCTTCCGAGTATATACAGCTTCGGATGAAAGGCTGCGTATGTCGTAAGGCGCCCGGCTTCTAGGTACGGTGCGCCAGCGACAAGAACACGGCTATTGTCCATTTCCCTCCAGAACCGCAAAGCATCGGGTTCGGTCAGTCCGAAATCAAGAGAGGCCACAATTGTTTTGTCCACGGTCGCAGGATTGCCGTTTGCAGCCGACCGCGCAATCCCGTCAAAGAGCATCTGACTTCCCGACATCGAGACATAGGCGCAACATATCCGAACGCTGACAACGCCGTCGCGCATCAGGTCGAGCAGCCCGCTCAGCATCGTTCCGGGGCAAGACTGATTTTGCACAATGAGCATCAGGGCGACTCTCCCTACCGTGAGTACCAGCTTCTCCCTTTCCCCCGCCTCAGCGACAAGCTGGGGCGGCGGCAATTACTGTGCCGCCGCCGAATACTCTACGCTAACTGTGCTCTGCTCGCCACAGACAGTCGAGGCCGGGTACTGTCTCAGTTCGAATTTGCTGGGTCCTGATCCTGACAGTAGCCTTGTGAGGAAAGGAGGACCCCACCCGTGCCCAGGATCTCGATTCGCGGCAACACCCTGTACTACCGCGAGCTCGAGCACACAGAGGTTCGTCGGCGTTGTTGACGGCGAAGGCACCCTCCTGGCTGAAGGAGATCCCAAACGGCGAAACCCTCTACCGCAAGGGCCGGTACATCGGTCTCTGCGACAAGAGGATCATGAATCACGTGCGGAGGTGGCAACTAGCGCTCAGGTTCAAGGGGCGGACTGCCAGTTGACAGCCGCTTGGGGTCAGTTGGCGTTAGAGCAGTCCCTGGATATCCGTGAACTGTTCCTCGGCGATGACCGAACTCGATCACGCAGTCCAATTTAAAGATTAAGTACCTCTTGCACTGTCAGCGACATTCATACACGCTTTGGGCGAGGGGAAACATAGCATGCGCATTGCGGCGTACAATCTCGAAAATCTATTCGACCGACCGAGAGCCTTTGACGACGATCAGCCTGCCGACAGGCATGATGCTCTCAAGCAGTATGCGAAGCTGAACGGCTTGTTCGAAAAGACGTCGTATTCGGGCACGAACAAACAAGAGATGCTGCGCCTTATGGACCTGCTGGGAATCTTGAACGAGAACAAGGGCCCCTACGTCCTGTTGCGAAAGATTCGAGGCCGGATCATTAGGCGCCCCCGGGACCGAACCAAAGCACGGGAAATCGTTGCCAACGGCCGCGTTGATTGGGTCGGATGGTGCGAGCTGCGCACGGCTGCCATCCGCGACACGGCCATCATGAATACCGGCCGTGTGATCCGGGACATGAACGCCGATATCCTGGCCGTCGTGGAGGCCGAAAGCCGTCCAGTTCTACAGGAGATGAACCGGTTGATCCTTCCGCAGGTTGGGGCAGACCGGTATCCCAACGTCATGATCATCGACGGGAACGATCAGCGCGGAATCGACGTGGGGATCATGACCAAGGCCGGATATCCGATCGGCGTCATGAGAAGCCATGTCCACGACATGAAACCCGATGGCCATCCAATCTTCAGCCGAGACTGTCCCGAATACGAAGTCACCACGCCATCGGGCGATGTCGTTTGGGTCATTCCCAACCACTTCAAGAGCAAGTACGGCGGCAACGATGCGGCAAGTCAGGAGAAGCGGCGGGCGCAGGCGCAAAGGACCGCAGAGATCTATCAACGTCTTCGCGATGAAGGATACAAATACATCACTGTGCTTGGAGACCTGAACGACACGCCGGACAGCATACCGCTGTCTCCCTTGTTGTCGACTGACCTGAAAGACGCCTCGGACCACGAAAACTTTTCCAAGGTCGAGTTCCGCGCGAATAACGGCCACCAGGGGATCGGTACGTACGGGCTCGGCAATGACTCGAACAAGATCGACTATCTTTTGCTCTCGCCGGCGCTGTACGACCGGATGCAGAATGGCGGCATATTCAGAAAGGGCGCTTGGCCTGGAAGCAGCCCGCGTAGGTGGGGGGTTTATCCTGAACTGAACGAAAAGCGGGACGCGGCCTCAGACCACCACGCGATCTATGCCGATATTGATGTTTGATCCGACGACTGCTGCTAAAGGCCGGGCGTATGTTGGGGTAGTTGATATGCGAGTCGGGCTGTGAAGCCGTCTGAGACCACGTGCGGGCAGACCGCCTCGTATTCGAGCGAGCGCTACAGGCGCTCAATGAAGATGTTGTCCATGCACCGACCTCGACCGTCAATCTAGATCGGGATTCCGGGCACCTGCGGGCACCCGGTGAAGGGGAAGCTTGTGAACTGGCTGCCGTGGTCGGTGTTGAAGATGTCGGGGCGGCCGTAGCGCTCTATGGCTTCGGTCAGCGCCACTGTGCAGAAGCGGGCGTCGAGGGTGTTGGAGAGGCACCAGGAGAGCACCCGCGGGTGGCCCAGTCCATGATGGCGACCAGGTACAGGAACCCGCGCTGGACGGGAATGTGGGTGTAGAGGTCGGACCGGAGCGCCCTGTCGTCTTTCGAGCGATGAATTTCTCCGGCCCGCTCTCCGAACGGGACGTGCGACTCTCACCGCATCCGGCTCTCCATGTGGTCATGCCGCAGAGTGCCTGACCAAGGTGTTGGGATCCGGGTGCCCCGGAATCTATAACGCTCAATGGCAATTTCTGCGCCGGTCGGCACTTGGGGTGGCTGCCCTGGAGCAAGGCTATTCCATATCGGCCGCAATACTCTCCGAGACCCTGGCGGTCGACATCTTCACCGACTCTCGTGCAAGGTGGGCGTAGCGGGCCGTGGTCTTCACCTTCCGGTGGCCGAGGATCTCTCCGATCATCGTGAGGCTCTCCCCCAGGGCGAGCGCCCTCGAAGCGAAGCTGTGTCGGAGGTCATGGACACGAATGGATGGCAGGCGGCTAACCATTTGAAAATGCGGTACTTCTGTTCGGCGCCGCTATCGCCAGTAAGCAAACCGGAAGCAGTTTGAATACAACAAAGGCGCCGCTCAGCGCGTGCCCGTCCCGTTTCTTCGCCGTTGGAGTCAGGTCTTCTGGTACATGCCCCGTGCGGTGCGCTTGATCCGACGCTCCTTCGACCAGCGTGCGGCCACCTGCCTGAGGTAGGACCGTGGCTTCTCGCCCGCTTTCTCGTGGGCGCTCATGGTATCCAGGGTGAACTGGTTGGGAAGAGTCGCCAGCACAGCATTCCAGTCGATCATCGTGCCGCGCGGCCCCCGCTTCGTCGGCCCAACCAGAGCGCGGCCCCACCGGGATCGTTTGCCGGTCTTCCCCGCATCCAGCATGTTGTAGACCCGTTCGTGCCTCTTGACCTCATCCCGCAACGCGGCGACTCGCCCTGTGGCCGCGCTCAACTCCTGCTTCAGCCGATCGATTTCTTTCCTTACGTTGACCTTGAGATCCACAGCCATTTTCTCCTCCTTTCGTGCGCGGACACGGCACAAACCGCGCTGCCGTCCAGCCGGGGCTTGCACTTCCCCCGCGGTCACGATGGCGGCGTGTCCGACCACGGGCGAAACGAACCTCCGGCTCCCCTTCGCAGGGACTTCGGCGCGTGAACGCCGCGACCGGCGCCACCCCGCCGCCTAGGCCTCGGCCTCCGTACAGAACCAACGCTCCCCTCTGGACGGACTGATCCCTGTCCGTTCGTAGTAACGCCCGCCGGGCACATGGTAGATGCGAGCGCCCTTGCGGCTGAATTTTCCCTTGATGCGGCATTCGGCGGTGTCCTGGCCGGCATCGCTCTTGGTCTCCTGACGGACCGCCTTCAGGCGTTCGCCCGCCAGTCCCAGGGCACCACGAAGTCGCCGCGCCAGAGCCCACGCCGAGCCGCTTTCGCTGACGCTTCTTCCGCCACATATTCCCGGCACACCGCCATCATGCGCCCGTAACGACCCCGGTCTCTTTCCTCGCACGCAACCGCCTGGCTGTCGATCCGGTCGCGGAATGCGCGAGTCGTGCGCCGGCCGCACCGCCAACCTTCGCCACCGGCGAGACAGGTTTGGGCGCTCTCCGGCGCGTCGATGCCATGGAGACGTATGCGTTCATCGCCCACTTCGATGGTGTCGCCGTCGATTGCGGACGCTCGGCCGGACGCGTCCGCATGGACAACCGACGACAAGGCAAAAGCCGAGACGATGATACAAGCTGCGATGATGCCGGGCATGACTATGACTCTCCCCCTGACGGGTGCGATGACGACACCCACGGGCCGCACAAAGTCCGTTTCCTCGTGGCGATCCGGAGACCGGCGGCAGGGAGTAGAGGTAGCATGGCAGCATCTGCGACTCCAGCGTCAGCGTCGCGTCGTTGAATCCCGTCAACATCGATCGTGTCGCGAAGCTCCGCATGGATGGCGCCGATCTGCGCGAACGCGAGTAGAAACCGCCACAGGTTGATCTCCGGCGGAGGCGTGCAGGCGACTTCCCGGAGTTGTCCTCCGTTCGTGCCTGTCTGGCAGCGCCGTCGGTTTTGTGACAGAATCCACGCACGTCCTTTGTCCGGACGACGAATCAGATGGCTGGCGCGAAAGCGCCTATGGAGACAGCCATGATCAACACCATCATAGTTCCAACGGACGGTTCCGATCACGCGAACAAGGCCATCGAGATGACGGGCGAGATCGCCGTGAAATTCGGCGCGCGCGTCGTGGTCGTGCAGGCTCTGCTGCAACATGCCACAGCTCCGGATCTGAAGGCGAGTTGCCAGGAAATCGGCATCGCAGGGGATGTCGTGAAGGAGATCGACGAACTCACATCGATGGTCGAGCGGGTCGCCGCATCGGGTTACCCGCAGGGGCCCCATTCCCGTGTCGCCCGAGACTCTGCGCAAGGTCGGTGAAGGCATCGCCGAGAAGGCGCGCGAGACACTGTCGGCGAAGGGCGTCCAGCACCTGGAGACCCGGGTCGTGGACCGCGACCCGGCAAGCAACATCATCGCCGCGGTCGGGCATGAGAAGGCGGAGTTGGTGGTCATGGGTCGCCGGGGTCTCGGCAACGTGGCCGGCTTGGTGATGGGAAGCGTCTCGCACAAGGTAGCGCACCTCACCGAGTGCTCGTGTCTCACGGTCAAGCGACGAGTGACGGACGCGCGTCGGAGAGGACTGCCGGCTCCCGGGCGCCCGCCCGGCGGAACGGTTCCGTGACGTGCACCCGCCGGTGCGGACCAACCCCTGGAAACAGTACACTCCTAACCTGTTGACACATAAAGTCACGTTGTTGCGGACAACACCGCTGATTATGACGTCTATTTCGGTTACGACGAAAGCACTGGAAATGAGAAGTAGTGATAATTTGGAAATGCTTAACAGGTGGCGAACTAACTGCCGTCGGAGCCAGATCGCCAATTACACTTCCGCGAACCGATTCGCCAATCGAAACTACTTTCTCGGTGTGCCGACAGTTGTCCTATCCGCAATGGTGGCGACGACCGTTTTTGCAGCACTAGGTCAGAGCGTTGAACTACATATTCAAATCCTCGTCGGTTTTGTGAGCGTTGTCGCCGCTGTACTAGCAGCGCTTCAAACGTTTCTGAGATTTGATGAATTAGCGTCAAAACACAGATCCATAGCGGCGGAATATGGTTCAGTAAAGCGCCAACTTGATCAGGAAATCGCAAAGTTAGGAATGGGAGGCGAAGTGTGGCAACAGACCGTCGATAGCATTCGTGAACGGATGGATACGCTCTCCAGGGACGGTCCAGTGGTGCCGCAAGATATCTGGACCACGGCGCGAGTTGTTGCACCAACAGCGGCGGACAAGCCGTCTGAATGAATAATAGCCAACGCCTTTGGCGCCCGCGGGATGGACGCACACGCCGAAGCCCGTGAACTTGTCGTCGCAACCAACGAAAGCCTTGTTTTGTCGACTCGGGAGTGTCAACGGTGGGCTTGGTCAGAGTGACCTTGACCCTAGGGTGTTTCTCATAGACGTGTTCTGACGTTGATGTTTCACTGATTTTGGGGTAGACGGAGTCACATGATCGACGACGATTTCCGGTGCCGGTACTGGGAGCCCGAAGAGCGCAGGCCCGATGACGAGCGCGATGAATACGCGCGCGACAAGGCACGCGTAGTTCATTCATCCGCGTTTCGCCGCTTGCAAGCCAAAACACAAGTCATGGGTGTCGGTGAAGGCGACTTCCATCGAACTAGACTTACGCATTCTATCGAGGCAGCGGAGATTGGACAAGGCCTCTTGCGTTCCTTGAAGGACCGGCCTGAAGTTACGCGCGAAGTGCGTGCATGGCTTCCACCAGCCGATTTGCTAGTCGCTGCATGTCTAGCACACGATTTAGGACACCCCCCCTTTGGCCATGGAGGCGAAAGGGCACTCCATATTAAAAATGCTCAACTGTGGTGGTTTCGAAGGGAACGGTCAAACACTACGGATAGTCATGCGGTTGGAGAAATACAAGCGAAGGATGGGTATGAACCCGACGCGCCGGCTTGTCCTAGCGCTTCTAAAGTATCCGGTCCCCTATTCAGCATTCGATGGAGAACAAGTTCGTGTCAAGCCGCCGAAATGTTACTTCGACACGGAGAAGAAAATTGTCAACTGGGCATTCGGTCGACCATTCACTCGTGGGGAAGTAGCGCATTTTACGTCACGGGACGTCGACGATGAGAAACCAAGTCGCCGAACTCTGGATAGTTCCCTCATGGAAATAGCGGACGACATAGCGTACGGAGTACACGATCTTGAGGATATCGTGGCGAGGGATATGGTAGACAAGGGAGATGTTCTCGACGGTTTGAGACCTGTATTTCGCGATTGCTCGACGACGATCGGGCCAGGCGACAAAGCCGTATCTCTGCGGGAATTCGACAAGTGCCTTTTCGCTGACAGTTTCGAGCGAAAACAGTTCATCGGAAAACTGGTAAACTTGTTTGTGACAACTTCCGAGATCAAAGAACGTTGCGTGGTCTCGCACCCATTGCTCAAATACTATATCGGATTCGAGCCGCTGGTGGGGGCATTGCTCAAAGCCCTAAAAGACCTTACCTATAGACTCGTCATTGACCGTGCGGAAGTCCAACAACTTGAACGTCGCGGTCAACATGTCGTCAATAAGCTTTTCGAGGAACTCGTTGCGGCGCCCGATAGGCTGATACCTAGGAACGCCAGAGAAGCGCTTGATGAGGACGACCCTGTTGAAAGACGTGTATGTGACTACATTGCGGGAATGACGGATCGCTACGCGGAGAAGATCTACAAACGGCTATTCATTCCGGGCGAGGGATCCAGCCACGACGAGTTATAACTGACAGTTTGCATACGCCACGAGGCCTCCGGGTGTACCTTGTCGCGGAACGAGGTCGCTGATGTGATGGATTGGACTCGGTGACGGTTACGCAATATAGCAGCGCGGCAGCCTTACCTCTAAAATAACATAACAATATCAATCACTTATGATTGGTCCTCAAGGTCGATACCTGGTCGGCGTGGACGTCGGCGGCGGCACCCGAATCGAATCGGGCTCCCGCGCCACTACAAGAAGTCGCCACTCAGTCGGCCGGCTTCTTGTGGGGAGATCACCTTCGTACGCGCGACACTCTGCGGGATGATTGTCCCACTATCCGCGGTGCGCCCACGGCGATTGTCAACGCCCCGGGCGAGGACTTCCGAGGAAGGTAGGCTGAGGCGTGGCGTCGAGTTGCGAAAGCGGGGTGCTGCATACTAGCAATGTACTGCGCCGTGAGTGACTTCGGAATGGTTGGGTGAGTCCCTTGCGGCGGGCTGAGCTGCCCACCTCGACCGAGACAGTGCTTCCGACGGCGCCATGGCGGTTCAATGGCGGCGAGAGACCATCCGTTCGGGATAACAGCGGCCGGCGATGGAATTCGGCAGTTGACAGCGCACCGTCGCGACAAAGCGGATGCTCGGGGAGGGATGGGTTGGGCTCATGACCGGTGATCCACCACGGGAAGGCGAAGCGAGTACGTGGGGGACCTGGATATGGAGACACGCCTCCTCCCTCTCCAATCAGGTCGTTGGGGCGCTGGTGACGACCGTGTCGCTGAGTCTCGGATACATGATCTTCAATGACTACCTTGCTCCACCCGGCGATCTGTCAGGAAGCTGGAAGTTCACCGTCATATACGAGGACACGGCCCTCGGCGCCTTCAAGGACCTGCAGGTGACGTACCAGGTGCTGCTTGTTCAGGAGGGTGTGAAACTGTCGGGCCACGGCGAAAAGCTGTCCGACCGGGGTCCGGGACAGGACGCGGTGGACTACGTCGGCGACAGACGAACGAACATCCAGGTGCGCGGCTCCATCACGCGCAACTACCTGTCGCGGGACACATTGCTGGTTCACTACCAAGAGAAGGGGCGTCGTCGCGACAGCGCGACCGTCCACCGACTGCTGGAATGCGGTCCGGGTATGTTGTGTGGCTGTTTCCGGTCCACGATCGCAGACACTACGGGATCGGTCTGGTGGGAGCGCCGCAGGGGCTTGAGCCGGCTCTACGAACCGGTGGAGGGACTGGAACATTGTCGTAACGGGAACTGTTGGAGTGACGCCGTGCGATGCCGGTGACAGGGGTGCGGCAAGCGCCTCGGAGATCTTACGAGAGTGGTCTGTTTGAATCAGGCCGTCGTGGCGGGCGCCGGCGGCTGAACGGAATCGACCCGCCGGGAGGAAACACGTGGCCCAATCCCATATCCCTGACTCGTTCGTCTTCAAGACCGACCGGCCTTGGCCGAACGCGCGCCTGAAGGTGGCGGCGATCATCGGGCACGCCACCTCGGACAGCGCGCGGGTGTGGCTGCGTACCGGGCGGCCGGGCGAGTTCTCCCTGCTCGTGTACCCCCGCGAGGCTGCGCTCGCATCGTCCGCCGGGGAGGCGGGGCTGCGGGCCGCGTTGAGCGCCGCGCCGTTGCCGCTCGAAGATGCGTCGGCTGTGCTGCCGGAGATGCGGCGGGAGGACTTCGAGATCGCCGACTACGCGGCCGACACCACCCGGGTGGTGGAACTGCGTGGGCTCGCCCCCGATACCCGCTACGGCTACGTCCTCTACGCCCGCGACCGCGAGCGGGTGGTGCTGGGACACAACCGGCTGCGCCGGTTCCGCACGCCGCCGCCCGAGAACGAGCGCCGGGCGTTCCAGTTCGCGCTGTTTTCCTGCCACAAGCCCTACGCGGTGAACGGCCTGTTCCACCAGCGCACCGAGACGGCGAACCTCGACATGTGGGATTTCCTCGGCGCCACCCTGCGCCGCCACGAGAACGAGGTGGATCTCGTCATCGCCGGCGGCGACGTGTGCTACAGCGACGGGGTGGAGACCCTCGACATCTGGCGCCATCTCAACCGCACGATGCGCAAGGAGGACGGGCGGCTGCTGCCGGACGAGAAGGCGATGCTCAGCTGGTACCGCGACATCTACCGCGGCTACTGGGGGTTCGAGAGCGTTCAGCAGGTGTTCGACGGCTTTCCCACCTACATGATCTGGGACGACCACGAGATCGGCGACGGGTGGGGTTCCTACTATTTTGACCCCGAAGACGGGCAGGATGGCGTGCGGCGGCTGCTGCCGGACTTCGAGGAGCGGGGGCTGAGCCACGGCGAGGGCCGGGAGCTGATGCGCCGCATGTTCCGCGCGGCGCGGCGCGCCTATTTCGAGTACGAGCACAGCCACAATCCGCCGACCGCGGACGGGGCGCTCGACTACGGCTTCCGCCGGGGCGGGTGCGCGTTCTACGTGCTCGACGGGCGCGGCCAGCGCGACGTCGAGCGCCAGAGCTACCGCATCCTGGGACGTGAGCAGTTCGACCGTTTCGCCGCATGGGTGGGCGGGTTGACGCCGGAGGATACGCCCTTCCTGTTCGTGGTCTCGGCGGTGCCGGTGCTGCACACGCGCGCGGCGCTGGTCCAGGCGGACGAGCATCTGGGAGGGCTGGGCGACGACTTGCGCGATTCCTGGGAGCACGAGTTGCATACCACCGAACGCGAGGCGCTGATGAAGGTGCTGTTCGACGCCGCGGCCAGAGGGATCAAGGTCTCGGTCCTGAGCGGGGATGTCCACGTCTCGGCTGTGTTCGCGATCGAGGACGGCGCGGGCCACCGGATCTACCAGCTCACCTCGAGCGCCATTACCTACAGCCTGTCGTTGCCGCAGTCGTGGGTGCTGCGTTTGGGCGCGGCGGACGACGGCGAAACGGCCGAGGGCTACCGCTTCGAGCGTCTGGCGCTGTACACGCAGAGCTCCTACGCCTTGATCAGCGTCGATCCGCAAGCCGGCGAGGCATGGTTCAAGCTCTACAGCGGCCAGGCGCTGGACGCCCCGCCCGCGGTGGGAGGAGGCGCCGTTGCGCTCAGCCACTCGCTGGCGAAGATATGCCTGTTCCAGAACGGGGGAGAACTCGAGCGAGGCGCATGAGGGGTAACCGTTCCGGGAAGAGTCACCGAAGGACTACCCTGGCCGTTTGGCCGTCCAGGGCGTGGTGTTGACCACGTGATTGTTCGTGAACGAATCATCTGATCCTTCAATGGGGAAGTCTTACTCGGGGCAACACTCGTCCTCCTTCCTGGTTCTGCCCGCCTTAACAGCCACTTTCTCCTTAATCAGAGGGTCGGACCCTTCCCGTGCGCCAGGCGGGGCCTTGGCGTTGTCCCCCGCACAAGTCGGTCTTTCGCATCCGATCTTGCCTTGCCGCTAGCCGGGAGTTATATTCGCCGCATGGAAATCCGGGACAAGGCGCCAGTGAATTGGGTGAAGCGAAGAGTGTCGTGCACCGTCGACGACGTGTTCGAGGCTTTGCTCACTCGTCTTGAGGCGGACATCGGAGAGAAGAAAGATGTTCATCCCGATAGCGACTTCACCGTTCATAAGAAAGTCGTCGGTGACGTAGTGACAAAGGTGGCAATCCGTGGCCGCAAAGAGTCCGGGCGTACCCCCATCGTCGAGCTGAAGAAGAAAGGCGACCACATCCAGATTCATGGCACCGAGAGCGACATGTTCAAGGTGACGCCTCGGTGGGACAAGAATCAGGCCGAATGCAACCTCTTCGTTGGTAAGAAGCGTCTCGATCTTTGGCAGATCAGCCACCTTGCCCTCTACCCTCTCTTCTTCCGCGACTAACTTCTGGTTACGGATTGTATATAATTCCCGTTGGTTGGAAGGTTCATCTAGACAGGGCGGCGCTGGAGTGCGCGCAGACGGGAATGAATCGCTTACAGTATGCTTACGATAAGGATGAGGCTCTCAGTGCGGTAGACGAAACGACTTGGCTGAGTTTGAAGACGATATCGTTCCAGCAATCAGGCAGGCGGTGTGATACGTGGACCTCCGAGGCACACTGCGAGACATCTCCCCTCATCACAGGCAAGAGTGGGGGGATGAATTGCATCCTCGAGAACGGGGTTTCGAATTGATCGCACGAAAGATCGCGGGCGCAGTGGACGCAACGTAGCAGAAGACCTAGCCGGGACGAGAGGTAGCTACCATGGCGAATGCCAACGAGCACCAGCCCGGCGTGATTGCTGCAGCGCAGCAAGCGCCGGCGGGACTTGATCCCATCAAGGTGATGATGGAGATAGCGAAGGATGCGGATTTGGCATCTGCGGACAAGACTCAGCTGATCGAGTTCGCCAAGAACCGCTTCCGCCATAGGCGCCGTATGGCGTACATCGCACTAGCGGCGCTGCTGCTATCGCTAGCAGCGCTATTCATCTTGGCGTTCGCCTGCGGCGAGTGTTTCGAAGCGCTCAAGGACTCAAGCCTCCTGATCTCGATCGAGGCGTTCTTGACAGCGATCGTAGGTGCCTACTACGGAGTGTCCGCATGGCGTCCCGCCAGCTAGTACCTCTGCGCAGAGGTCTGCGGTGTTGTAAGAAACGCCCAAGCCGCCAAGCGCCAAGCCGGTAACCCTTCGGTGAGGCCGTGATTGCGGGCTTGCGGGTCAAGCTTGACGGCGGTCCTTTGGACATGGTCCCTAGCACGCATGTGTGCGCTATGTTGCGTAAACGCCTGATTCTCCGGTACCGTTGGAAGTGGTGGGAAGATCCGCCAGGGTCAGATGCACAGGGTCATCCATCACGGTACGGTCGAAGGATTACCCCAAGCCGAGCGGCGAGCGGCCCGAGGCGCGGTGTTGACCATGTGTTGATTGTTCCGGCCCGAATCGTCAGTCCTTTAAGAGGAGAGTTTTACTCCTTGGTTTTCAGCTAGTTACGGGCGGCGGGTGGTAGGACAAACCCTACACGGCCAAGTTTCAAATGCTCGGGGGCGCAAGTCAGATCGGTCTCGAAAGGGCGCCGAGCCAGGGCTTTCGATGGGGTGCGCTTGGAGATACGTCATCGTGGATGGGCGGCCGCGCATCCGGCGCTTTCGGGGAGCGAGTACAGTCCGTCACAACATGGGTCGGCCGCGGGACCCACGTCGAACTCAACGACACCCTGACCCTGACCGGCTCCGCTACGCTGGCATTGGGACGCGTGTTCCTAGAGTCGAGCGGGATGCTGGAGGTGGATCCTCACGTGATGTCCGCATGGCAAGTCGAACTGGAGCACGGGCGGCGGGGTCATGGCAAATGGTCGCAGTTGTCTGTTTCGCAACCACTTCGGGCTGAATCGGGCAAGGGAAGGCTCACTTATCTTGCCGGATTAAAGGGCGGCTTGCCGTTCTACGATAAGGCGACGGTTCCCTTGGCCCCGGAAGGCCGCGAATTTGAACTCGCCCTGACGCATGAAGCCCCAATCGGTCGCGGCCGTGGAGTCATCAAAGCCGCCCATTCCTGGAATGCGGGGCATGAGCCCGGACAGACCCAATGGCAGGTCGGTTTGGCCTACAAGATGGAGTGGTGAGGAGCGCCCTCGAACGCGGCTCGGACCAGCTTACGTGGATTGCGGTTCCGCGGCGTCACCTGACGGCGCTTCGCCCTTCTCTGCCTCTGCCGGTTGCGCTACGGCAGCGGCTACCTCCGCGTCGCCATCCTCCGACATCACCTTCACCTTGATGCTTGGCGTCACCTCCGGCCTGAGCCGGATGGGCACGTCGTACTCGCCCACGCTCTTGATGGGGGTCTCCAGGAGGATGCGGCGGCGCTCGACGTCGACGCCCTGCTCTTTCAGGGCCTTCTCGATGTCCATGTTGGTGACGGAGCCGAAGAGGCGGCCTTCTTCGCCCGTCTTGACGGTGAACTCGAGGGAGACCCGGGAGAGCTGTTCGCTGATGCCTTGCGCTTCCTTGTTGAGGCGCTCGCGGCTCTGGGCGATCATGCGCTGCTCGTGCTCCAGGGCCTTGAGGCTCTTCTTGTCGGCCCGCACGACGAGGCCGCGGGGGAGCAGGTAGTTGCGGGCGTAACCATCCTTGACCTTGACCACGTCGCCCATGTGGCCGAGGTTCTCAATGTCTTCCTTCAGAACGACTTCCATCGACTCTCCTTCAAGTCAGGCCCGCGGTACGCCGCTTGAGACGACGGAAGTCGCCCCAAAGGTCGAAGAACCCCAGGCCGATGACCAGCACCGTGAGAATCTGCTCGAAGACGATGAGCAGATATCCCAAAACGCGAAAAAACATCGGGACCTTCTTGTAATGAAAGTAATACGACACGATGGCCAGCCCGTGGAAGAAGTAGAACACCGCGCATATGAGCACCAGGTTCACGGCCAACGCCCGCACCGCGTCGCCGAGGGGAAGGAAAAGCGCGATACCCGGTACCACGAGGAGCCACACCATGTGGTCGGGCGACTTCCATTCCTTGAGATCCCCCACGTGGCAGAAAAACGAGCGATACTGCGGGAAATGCCACGACAGCAGGGCCAGATTGGCCAGCACCACGATCACCAGCATGAAGAAGATCATGCCCGGCAACATCCGTACGAAGAGCGTCGCCATCTCGCCGGCGTGTTCCCGGAGGTACTCGATGGTGTCGCCCGAGAGGCCCATGCGCTCATACACTTCCAGCGTCATGAGCACCTGCGCCTCCGCGCCGGTCTGAAGCGCGGTCCACAACGCGGACAGCGAGCCAGCCAATGCGGTCGCGGTCACCAGCATGGCCGCCACCGTCACGCCAGCGGTCCCGCTTACGACCGTCGCGAGGTTCCAGCCTCTTCCGAAAGAGAAGAACAGCAGGTACGTGACCAGCGCGAATACCAGGTACGCCGCCGTGGCTTCCAGCCCAGCCAGCGCGTAGACGCACACGGCGACCGCCAGCGGTAGCCATTGTCCCGGCTGCCGCCCCAGCCTGACACCTACGTACAGCGCCGGGTAGATCACCAGCGGCGCCGTCGCGAGCCCCAGAAGAGGTACTCTCAACCCCGCGAAGAAGAGCAGCAGGGTCGCGGCCAGCCCCAGCCCGAACCCCGTGAGAGTGTCCAGCCCCTTCATAAGCCGATCTCCGGGCGACGGAGGCTCCGGGTCAAAGCTTGACGGTGGTATAGGGAAGTAACGCTACCAGGCGGGCGCGCTTGATCGCTCTTGCCAGGCGTCGTTGACACCAGCAACAGGTTCCGGTGATGCGGCTCGGGGTGATCTTGCCCCGTTCCGTCATGAACCCGCTAAGGAGCTTGGTATCCTTGTAGTCGAAGCGCAGGTCCTTGTTGGCGCAGAAACGGCACACTTTCCGGCGCGAGACGCCACGCCGGCGCGGCGGCCCATCGCCACCACCCGAACCTCTTCTCCCACGATATTCTGCCATTATCCCTCAGTTCGTCCCGCAGTTCTCGTTCGTCGGTGCCGCGCCGCGGGAAAGGCGCTATCCTTTCGACTCTTCCTGCACGCCCTCCGCCGCCTCCGTGGGCGCCGGCGTGGGCTCCGGCGGCGTAGATTCTTCCGGCGCGTCCGGCGCTGGCGCACTCTCCACGGCCGCAACGGCCGGCTCCGGTTCCGTTGGCGCACTCTCCACGGCCGCCGGTTCCGTTGGCGCACTCTCCACAGCCGCGGCCGCCGGTTCCGTTGGCGCACTCTCCACAGCCGCGGCCGCCGGTTCCGTTGGCGCACTCTCCACGGCCGCGGCCGCCGGTTCCGTTGGCGCGCTCTCCACGGCCGCGGCCGCCGGTTCGGGTTCCGCGGCCGGCGTGGGTTCGGCCGCTTGCGCGGTTTCCACCGCCGGCGCGGGTGCCTCCGCGCGGGCCAGGGGGAGCACGTCCTCGTCGAGCACCACGGTCATGCAGCGAATGACTTCGTCGCTCAGCCGCATCACCCGTTCAAGCTCGTCGCTCGTTCCCGCCAGCGCCTGGTACTGAACCAGATTGTAGAGCCCTCGGTTCTGCTTCTCGATGGGATAGGCGAGGTCGCGCAACCCCCATTCCTCGAAGTGGGTTACCGTGGCACCCTGTCCTTCCAGCACCCCCCGGAAGCGGTCGCAAAGGTCCTTGTTCCTGCCGCTGTGAACCGGGTGGACGATGAAGAGCGTCTCGTAATGGGTCGTTTCGTCAGTCATGGTCCGTCGAGATTCTATCCGTTACTCTTTGTCCGGAACTGCTTGTCCGGCGCGTTTCAGTTCCTGTCCCAACATCTGAAATGGCGCCCATGGAGGACGCCATTTCAACGGATACGGGCCTTCCTTACCTAGCACAGGGGTAGGCCCATTACAACCATGCGCCTCACACCAGCAGCGGCGCGATGACCAGCGACACCACCGACATGAGCTTGATCAGAATGTTCATGGACGGCCCCGAGGTATCCTTCAACGGATCGCCGACGGTGTCGCCCACCACGGCCGCCTTGTGCGCCTCTCCGCCCTTCGCCTCGCCCGCCAGGTCTCCCCGTTCGATATACTTCTTGGCGTTGTCCCAGGCACCGCCCGCATTGGACATGAGCAGCGCCAGGAGCACACCCGACACCAAGGCCCCGGCCAGGGTTCCGCCCAGCGCCACCGGCCCGAGGCCGAAGCCCACCACCACAGGCACCACCACCGCCACGAGCCCCGGCACCACCATCTCCTTGATGGCCGCCCGGGTGGAGATGTCCACACAGCTCGCCGCGTCGGGCTTGACCCCCTCGCGCCCCTCCAGGAGCCCGGGAATCTCGCGGAACTGCCGGCGGATCTCGTCGATCATCTTGCCGGCCGCCCGCCCCACGGCGGTCATGGTCATGGCGCCGATGAGGTAGGGGATCAGACCGCCGATGAACAGGCCCACCACTACCTCGGGCGAGGTCACCAGGATCTGTATCGGCGGCTGCCCCGCCGCGGCCAGCTCGGCATCCACGGTCCGCGTATAGGCGGAGAAAAGCGCCAAGGCCGTGAGCGCCGCCGAACCGATGGCGAAGCCCTTGCCGATGGCCGCCGTGGTGTTCCCCAGCGAATCGAGCCCGTCGGTGATCTCGCGCACGTCGGGTCCCAGGCCGCACATCTCGGAGATGCCGCCGGCGTTGTCGGCGATGGGGCCGTAGGCGTCCACGCTCATGGTGATGCCCACCGTGGCCAGCATGGCCACCGCGGCCACGCCGATGCCGTAGAGCTCGGCGGTGGCGTAGGACACCCAGATGGCGACGGCGATGACCACCACGGGCAAGGCCACGCTCTCCAGGCCCACGGCCAGGCCGTGGATGATGTTGGTGGCATGGCCCGTGCGGCTGGCTTCGGCGATGCGCTTCACCGGCGCGGCCGAGGTGTAGTACTCGGTGATGAGGCCGATGAGGATGCCGCCCAGCGAACCCGCGAGCACCGCCCAGAAGACGCCGATGGTGACGCCGTGGGCGAGGATGAGCACGAGCGCCCCCGCCAGGAACAGCACCGTGGTCAGGAAGGTGGAGCCGCGCAGCGCGGACTGCGGGTTGATGTTCTTGAAGACGCGCATGGAGTAGATGCCGATGACCGAGGCGATGAGCCCGACCACCGCGAGCACCAGCGGCAACGCCATCAACGTGGCGCGGGCGGCCGGCGCCTGCGCCGAGAACAGCACGGCGAGGGTCTCCGGCGTCACGGTGGCGGCGATGGCGATGGAGGCGATGATCGAGCCGACGTAGGACTCGAACAGGTCGGCGCCCATGCCGGCGACGTCACCCACGTTGTCGCCCACGTTGTCGGCGATGACTCCGGGATTGCGCGGATCGTCTTCCGGGATCCCGGCCTCGACCTTGCCCACGAGATCGGAGCCCACGTCCGCGGCCTTGGTATAGATGCCGCCGCCGACACGGGAGAACAGCGCGATGGAGCTGGCGCCCATGGCGAAGCCGCTGATGTTCTGGGCGTTGTCCGGGTCGCCGTAAGCCAGGAACAGCAGACCGACGCCGAGCAGGCCGAGGCTGGCCACCGACAGACCCATCACCGAACCGCCGTTGAAGGCCATGAGCAGCGCCGCCCCCTGGCCGCTATCGGCGGCCGCCTGGGTGGTGCGTACGTTGGCCCGGGTCGCCGCCTTCATTCCCAGGAACCCGGCGATGACCGAGCACACGGCGCCGGCGAAGAACGCCACCGCGGTGACGACTCCGAGCTGCCACGCGAGGAGCAGCGCCACCACCACCACGAACACCGACAGCACGGTATACTCGCGCCTCAGGAAGGCCATGGCGCCTTCGTAGATGGAGTCGCTGACGGACTGCATGCCCGCGTCCTTGACCGCGACCTTGACGATGGAGCGATAGGCTCCGTACGCGATGATCAGTCCGACCGCGCCCAGTGGCGGAGCCCAGACCGCTAAACCCTCCATAACGCCTCCTCTGATGTGGGGCCCGGCGAATTCGCCACACACCCCTATGCAACTCGGTTGAAATTCTCCATGGCCCTTGCCGGGCCCTCGAACACGATGGCTTCCAATGCCTCCGCGGCCTTGCTCAACAGGCCGTCCAACTCGCCATCTTCCTCGGGCGAGAAGCGGCTCAGCACGTAATCCACCGCGTCCATTCCGGCCGGCGGACGGCCGATGCCCAGGCGCAACCGGACGAAGTCACGGTCGGCCACGTATTGCAGGATCGACGCCAAGCCCCGGTGACCGCCGGCGGAGCCGCCGCAACGGATGCGCAGCCGTCCGAACGGCAGGTCCAGGTCGTCGTAGGCCACGACCAGGTCCGCGCCGCGGATCTGGAAGCGCTTCACCAGCGCCGCGGCCGCCAGGCCGCTGTTGTTCATATAGGTCTGGGGCTTGGCGAGCACCAGGGGTTCCTGATCCCACCGGCCCCTGCCCACCAGGGACTCGCAACGCTCGTCGCCGATGCGGGTGTCCGTGGCGTCGGCGATGCGGTCCAGCAGCAGAAACCCGAGGTTGTGCCGCGTGCGCGCATAACGCCGGCCCGGGTTGCCCAAGCCCACGACGAGCTTCATTACGATGTCCTGGGATGGAAGCGCGCGTCGCCGCGCCCTTCCTCGTTGCCGGCAACGTCCGTCGAAATCACGCTCCGGTCTGGTCCGCCGACTCCTCGGCGCCTTCCGTCGGTTCCTCGGCGGCCTCGCCCTCGCCCCTCTCTTCCTCGTCCAGCGTGGAGACGGTCGGCGCCAGCACGGACACCAGGGTCTGCTCCGGGGTATGGTTGATCACGTTGGGCGGCAGCGTGATGTCGGCCACCTTGAGACTGTGCCCGATCTCCAACGGCGAAACGTCCACCTCGATCTCCGCCGGAATGTCCAGCGGCAGGCACTCGACCTCGAGCTCCCGCATGATGGGCTGCAGGACCCCGCCGTGGACCACGCCCTCGGGTCGCCCGACGAAGTTCAAGCCCACCATCAGGGTGATCTTCCTGGAAACGTCCACCTCGTAGAAATCGATATGGTTGATGGCGTGTGTCACCGGGTTGTACTGGATCTGCTTGATGAGCACGAGCTTGCCGTCGACCGCGCCGGCTTCGGACTTGAGGCGCAGCAGATGGGAGCCTTCCATGTGTCCCACCCGGCGGCGCAACTCCAGGTCATCCACCTGCACCGCGAACCCCCCCGTGCCCCGTCCGTAGACCACGCCCGGGAGCTTGCCGTTGCGACGCAGACGGCCGGCGTCACGCTTGTTGCCGGCCTGCCTTGCCTCTACCGGTACTTCGACTGTTTCCAAACTGAACCTCCTGAATGAGAACCGCGGTTATGTCGATCAGAATAGGGAGCTGATGGAACGCTCCAGGTGCGTGCGGCGGATGGCTTCACCGATGAGGGGCGCCACCGACAAGGGCTTGATCTTCTCGCACCGGGCCGTCTTGTCCGCGGCCGGGATGGTATCGGTCACGACCATTTCTTCCATGGGCGAATCGTTGATCCGGTCCAACGCCTTTCCCGAGAAGATGGCGTGGGTGCAGCACCCGACGACCTTCCTGGCGCCGGCCCGCATGAGCGCCTCGGCGGCCATGGCAATGGTCCCGGCGGTGTCCACCATGTCGTCCACCAGGATAGCGGTCTTGCCCTTCACCTCGCCGATGATGTTCATCTCCTCGACCACGTTGGCGTCGGCCCTGCGCTTGTCGATGACCGCCATGGACACGTTGAGTTGCGTGGCGAAGGCGCGCGCGCGCTGGGCGCCGCCGGCGTCCGGGGACACGACGATCAGTCCCTCCCCTCCGAAGCGGCTCGACAGATACTGGAGCAGCACCGGGGCGGCGTACAGGTTGTCCACGGGGATGTTGAAGAAACCCTGGATCTGACCGGAATGGAGGTCCATGGTCAGCATCCGCGAGGCTCCCGCCGTGGTGATGAGATCGGCCACGAGCTTGGCGCTGATGGGTACCCGGGGCGCGACCTTGCGGTCCTGGCGCGCGTAACCGTAGTAGGGGATGACGGCGGTGATGCGCTTGGCGGACGCGCGCTTGAACGCGTCCAGCATGATCAGCAGCTCCATCAGGTTGTCGTTGCCCGGCGCGCAGGTGGACTGGATCACGAAGACGTCGCAACCGCGCACGTTCTCCTTGATCTCGACCCTGATCTCGCCGTCGCTGAAGGTCTCGACGATGGCCTCCCCCAGCGGAATCTCGATGGCGTGGCAGATGTCGCGCGCCAAGGGGGGGTTGGAATTCCCCGCGAAGATCCTCATTTCATCGTGCAACGATCCCATGGACTACCTGCGTTGGTTTGAAACATGGACTGGAAAAGCGCCGGCGGTTTCGTGCCGTCACCACGGGTTTGAAATCCGCTCCTTGCGCCGGCTCATGGCGAGAGAGCTTGGCTGGGCGGGAAGGATTCGAACCTTCGTATACCGGATCCAAAATCCGGGGCCTTACCACTTGGCGACCGCCCACCCGTCCGGTCGGCGTCCAGAATCCCCGGGAGGTCTAATGTTCGTCCCGATCCTGGCCCGTATCGCTCGATACGACTTCTCTGTACGCGGCAATGATCCTTTCTTCGAGCATCCGGCGGGTCTCGCTGTTGAGCGGATGCGCCACATCCTTGTAGGTCCCGTCCCGGCGCTTCTTGCTGGGCATGGAGACGAAAAGACCCGAGGTCCCGCGAATCACCTTGATATCACGAACCACGAAGCAATCGTCCAGGGTGATGGTCACATAAGCCTTGAGCTTATCCTCCTCGACAGGAAAGACCTTGACTTCCGTGACCTCCACAGGGACCTCCTCTCCGTCATGCGACGGACGGCTTGCCCTTATGTCAGCGAAAAAGCCAGATACGCCCGAACGTCTTTTTCGCCCCTGAAGCCCGTGAATGCCCTTCTCGCCCGCGCCTCGTCCGCGAAAACGCCGAAGACCGCCGAGCCGCTTCCGCTCATGAGACTGCCGATTGCCCCCTTGTCGTCGAGCCGCTGTTTGAGGTGAGCAATGCCCGGATAGCGGCCGATGGTTACCGCTTCAAGGTCGTTTGCCATGACCCGAGCCACTTCCTGGGGAGTGCTCAGATTTCCGATCAAGTTATTATTGTTGGAGGGTTTTGTCAACTTGAACCGGAAGTTGCGGTAGGCCCAGGCGGTGGAGACGGGGAAGCCGGGGAAAAGCACGACCATCCACAGCCGCGGCAACGCACCCGCCGGACTCAGCCGCTCGCCGATGCCGCGGGCGCGCGCGGCCGCGCCGCGAATGAAGAAGGGTACGTCCGCGCCCACCGTGAGCGCCAGCGCCTCGAGTTCCTCGGCGGACAGGCCGGCGTCGAACAACTCGTTCATGCCGCGCAGGACGGCCGCGGCGTCGGTGCTGCCGCCGCCTAGCCCGGCTCCCATGGGGATGCGCTTGCGGATGCTCACGGCGACGGGCTCGCGACAGTCCATCCGGTCCTGGAATGCCCGCGCGGCGCGGTGCACGGTGTTGTCCTCGCCCGGAGGCACGGCCGGGTCGTCCGCGCGCACGGTGATGGAACCCGCCGCACCCTCGGAGCCGGTGACCTCCACCTCGTCCCCCAGGCTGATGGGCGCCATCAGGGTGTCCAGCAGGTGGTAGCCGTCGTCGCGGCGGCCCTCGATGCGGAGGTAGAGGTTGATCTTGGCGGGGGCGAACAGTTTCATGCGGCTGCCCCGCGGGCGGCGGCTGTTGTCCTGCGTGACGCTACGGCTTGATCAGCGCCTTGGTCGGAAACATCTCGGGCACCTCACCCCCCACCGCGCGAATGCACTGCTCGGTCTCGTCCAGCGAGAAGATGTGGCTCACCATCTGCTCCACGGGGAAGCCGGTGTTTTCCATCAGCCTGAGGGTGGCGTCGATGGCGTCGTTGTCCCCGGTGTACGCGCCCTGCACGCAGATCTCGCCCCACACGAGCCTGTCCATCGGCATGGGGGTGACGGTCTTGTCTCCCGTCAGTCCCCCGAGCACCAGCTTGCCCTGCCGCCGGAGACAGTCGACCGACGTGACGATGGCGGCCGGGTTGCCGGAGACGTCGACGGCGACGTCGCACATGGCGCCGCCGGTCTCCTCCCGGATGACCTCCGCGACGTTCTCCTCCTCGACATTGATGGTGCGGTGCGCCCCGAAGCGTTCGGCCACCTCCAGCCGGCTCTTGTCGCGCCCGATGCCGGTGACGAAGATGCGCGCGGCGCCGGCATGGCTCGCCGCGAAGGTGCAGGCGAGCCCCTGCTGGCCGGGTCCCTGAATCAGCACATAGTCGCCCATCTTGACGCCGCCGTGCCGCAGCGCCCACTGGAAGCCGTTGGCCATGACCGCCCCGACCAGGGCGGCGGCCTCCGGCGGGAGGTCATCGCTGATGCGGGTCAACAGCGCCGTGGGCGTGATGTACAGATATTCGGCGAAGCCGCCGAACAGGTGCGGCGGTTCGGCGCAGGACATCCTCGAGCCGTAGGCCGCGCGCTGCTTGCAGAAGCGGTCCCCGCCGCGGCGGCAGTCGGCACAGCGGCCGCAGCCGATGGATCCCTTGATGATCACGCGGTCGCCTTCCCGGACGCCGTGAATCTCGGCCGCCCTGGCACCGAGTTTCTCCACCCGGCCCAGTATCTCGTGGCCGAGGATGATGGGCATCGGCAGGTTCAGCTTGCCCGTGTAGTACTTGTAGTCGGTACCGCACACCCCGCCCATCTCCACCTTCAGAAGGCCTCCGTCGGGCGGGATGTCCGGCACCGGGTATTCGCGGATCTCGATCTTCGCGGCACCCACCAGGGTCGCCGCGCGGCAAGTGTCGCTCATATCTGGCGGCTCAGGGCTGGATCAGCGCCTTGGTCGGGAACAGCTCCGGGATCTCGCCGCCCACCGCCTGGATGCACTTCTCCGTTTCCTCCAGCGAAAACACGTGGCTCACCATCTCTTCCACCGGGAACTTGGTGGCCTCCATGAGGCGCAGGGTGGCGTCCACGGCGTCGTTGTCGCCGGTGAAGCAGCCCTGGAGCTTGATTTCGCCCCACACGAGCTTGTCCATGTGGACCTCGGTGATGGTCTTGTCGCCGGTAAGCCCGGCCAGGACCATGGTCCCCTGGCGCCGCAGACAGTCGATGGAGGCGAGGATCGCCTTGGGGTTGCCCGACACGTCCACCACCACGTCGACCATGGCGCCGTCGGTCTCCTCCCGGATGACGTCCACCACGTTCTCCTCCTCGACGTTGATGATGCGGTCCGCGCCCCACTTCTTCGCCAGCTCCAGCCGCGGCTTGTCCCGGCCGATGCCGGACACGAAGATCTTGGCCGCGCCCGCGTGCTTGGAGGCCCAGGTGCACGCCAGCCCCTGCTGTCCGGGGCCCTGGATCAGCACGTAGTCGCCCATCTTGACCCCACCACGCCGCAGCGCCCACTGGAAGCCGTTGGCCATGACCGAGCCGATGAGGGCCGCGGCCTCCGCCGAAAGGTCCTCGCTGATCTTGGTCATCAGCACGTCGGGGGCCAGGTAGAGGTAGTCCGCGAAGCCGCCGAACAGGTGCGGCGGGTTGGCCGAAGTCGTGCGCCCGCCGTAGTTGGTGCGGTTCCGGCAGAAGCGCTGGGCGTTGCGCCGGCAGTCGGAGCAGCGGCCGCAGCCGATGGCACCCTTCATGATGACGCGATCGCCCTCCTTGACCCCGTGGATCTTCTCGGCCTTGCTGCCGAGCTTGGCCACCCGGCCGAGGATCTCGTGGCCCAGGATGATGGGCAGCGGCAGGTTGATGCGTCCGTGATAGTACTTCACGTCCGAGCCGCACACGCCGCCCATCTCGACTTTCAGCAATCCGCCGTCGTCGGGGATATCGGGTATGGGATATTCCCGGATCTCGAGCTTGTTCGGGGCAAGCAGGGTTGCCGCTCTACTGGTCTCTGCCATCGTGTACCTCCTTGCCGAGCGTCCCCGCTCAGCCGATGTAGTCCTCGAGCCGGACCCGTTCGCGCACCTCGCCGGGCACGGCCAGCCGCTTGGGAAAGTCCTTGCGCTTCTTGGTGGCGTCGATGACCATCTTGGCGGTCATTCCCCCTTCCCCGCTCGACGGGTCGGTCTCGGACCCCTGGCAACGGGGGATGATGAAGGTGTCGGCGTCGGCCTGGACCCGATTGGCCACCGCCCACATGACGTCGCGGTCGTTGTACACGTCCACGTCGCCGTCCACGACGATGACGAGCTTGAGGTAGAGGTCCGTGGCCATGGCCGCCATGACCGCGTTGCGCACCTCGCCGTCGCTGCGCTTGTCCAGCGCGATGTAGCAGTGGAAGCGGCAACAGCCCGACGGCGGCATGTGCACGGCGCGGGTGCCCGCGGCCACCGCCTTCACCGCCCGGAAGATCGCGGCCTCCCGCGGGATGGAACCCATCAGGCGCTGCTCCGAGTGCCCCGTGAAGATGTCCTGGTAGAGCGGCTTTTCGCGCAGGGTGATGCCGGTGATCTCGGCCACGTGATTGTCGCGTACGCCGACGGCATGGCCGGTGAATTCGCCGAACGGCCCCTCCGCCTCGCGCACGTCGGGCAGGATGCGCCCTTCCAGCACCATCTCCGCGTGGGCGGGGACCTCCAGGGACACGGTCTCGCACGAGACCAGCGACAGCGGCCGCTGCATCATGCCGCCGATGACGTCGTACTCGTCCACGTCGAAGGCCGCCAGCGACAGCGCGCCGATGGCGAAGGCGGGATGTACGCCGATGATGAAGGCGATGTCCAGAGGCTCGCCCCGTTCCTCGGCGTTGCGCTGGCAACGGCGCAGGTGCATGCCCGGGGCGAGGTGCATGCGCAGCCGGTTCCGCTCCACCATCATCGCGCGGTTGAAGCTCAGGTTGCGCACGCCGCTCACGGGGTCGCGCGCCACGACGATGCCCGCGGTCACGTACGGCGCCGTGCTGATGTCGAAATGGGTCAGGAGCGGAATCTCGCCCAGGTCCACGTCCGTGCCCGTGCGCACCACTTCCTTGACCGGACCGTCCCGCACCACCTCCGGCGGGATCGGGGCGGCTTCGCGCCGGCGGTACTCCTCCACCAGGTCGGCGCCGTCCACGTCCAGGGCCATGGCCAGTCGCCGGCGCGTGGCGTGCAGGTTCGTGATCACGGGCATGGAGTAGCCCGCGACCTCGTGCACGTACAGCGCCGGGAACCGGCCCGACGACTCCAGGTCCATGAGCAGGCTGGTGACGTCGTGCTCGGGCCGCACCGGCTTGCGGATGTGCAGCAGTTCCTCGGGGCCCTCGCCCTCCAGCCGGTCCATGAACGACCGCAGGTCCTTCATACGTTGTCTCCGAACAGGCGCTCGGCGTTGCCGCCCAGGATCTTGGCCTTGTCCGCCGGGTCGATGCGAATCTTGTCGATGATGTCCAGCGGCCGCGGGTCGCCGATGCCGAAGGGGCAGTCGCTTCCCATCAGCACATGGTCGGCACCCGCCTCGGCGATCAGGAACTCCAGCACGTCGGGCTCGAACACGATGGTGTCGTAGTAGAACCAGCGCAGCACGTCCCGGCCCATGAGCGCGGTGGCCTTCTGGATGTCCGGCTGTATCTCGCGGCCGCGGGTCATGCGCCCGAACTGGTACGGCAGGAAGCCGCCGCCGTGGCACAGGATGATCTTGAGGTCCGGGAAGCGGTCGAGCACGCCGCTGAAGTAGAGGGACGCCACCCCCACCGTGGTGTCGGCCAGGAGGCCCACCACGTGGGTGAGGAAGTACTTGCCCAGGCGCTCGATGCCCAGCGGGTTCAGCGGATGGATGATGAGCGGCACCCGCAGGCGCTCGGCGGTCTTCCAGAAAGGGTCCAGCCCCGGATCGTCCAGGTTGGCGCCGTCGATGTTGGAGCCGATCATGGCGCCCATGAGACCGCACTCCTTGACCGCGAACTCCAGTTCGTCGGCGGCGCGGGCGCCGTCCTGCAGCGGCACGGTGGCGGTGCCGCGGAACAGGCCGTCCTTGTCGCCGTCGGCCAGGGCCTCGCGCATGGACTCGTTGAGCATGCGGCTCCAGCTCACCGCCTTGTCCACCGGCAGCATGTAGCCGACGATGTCCATCCACGCCGACAGGATCTGCCGGTCCAGGCGCGTCTCGCGCACGGTGTCCACGCGCTTGGGCAGGTCCGTGGCCGGCGCCAGGATCGGCCGGGACAGCGGCCTCCCCTCCCCCAGCCGCAGGCGCGGCCCTTGTGGGGTCTCCTCCCCCACCTCCACGCCGAAGGAGGCGCCGTCCTTGCGCAGCCGCTCCAGCGCGGCCGGCGGGACATAGTGAGCGTGACAGTCGATGTTCATGGTGCAGCCTCGATGACGATGTCGCCGGTGCCGGGCGAGACCCGGCCTAGGTTTCCTTCAGGAAGCTGGCGGGCATGTGCGCGCTCAGGATGCTCAGCCCCTCGGTCTGTTCCACGTGGCGGATGAAGCGGTACTTGTTCTCCACCTCGTCCATGGGGTACGGCGGCACCTCGCTGCGCGCCCGTTCCACCTTGAGTCCGATGAAGGTGGCGTCGCGCGCGTCCAGGGCCTCGGAAAAGACCGTGCGCATCTCGTCCGGACTATTCACCCAGGAGGCCCGGCGGATGCCCGCGCCGCGCGCCACGGCCACCAGGTCGGTGCCGGCGCCGGTGGCGGTATCGATCTCGCCGGAGGCCTCGTACACCTCGTTGTCCACCAGCACGTGGACCAGGTTGGGCGGGTTCTTGCGCGCGATGGTGGGCAGGCTGCACAGGTTCATGAGCAGCGAGCCGTCGCCGTCGATGGCGATGACCTGACGGTGCGGCAGCCCCAGCGCCATGCCCAGGGCGATGGAGGACACCAGCCCCATGGTGCGCACGCGGAAGTTGCCGTCGCCCGGCCGGCACGCGTACCACTCGACGGTGTTGGCGCCCGCGCCGGTGACCACCAGGGCGTCTCCCGCCAGCTCGGCCATGACCTTGAAACAGTCGATGCGCTTCATGGCCTATTCTCCCGGACGCCGCCGCCCGAGCACGTCCTTGGTCAGCAGCACGGCCACCGGCCGCTTGTAGTCCTGCGTCAGCACCAGCGTGCGCTTGATCAGCGCCTTGGCCTCGTTGGGGTCCCGCAGGATGAAGTGCTGGACGCCGAGGGCGCTCAACACCGGCTGGGTCATGGCGCCGTTGGTGGCGAAGGAGCGGTCGCCCACGTCGCCCGCGTAGTACACCAGCAGCAGCAACGGCAGGTTGTACTGCAGCAGGGTGGAGACGATGCCGTTCACGCTGTTGAACAGGCCGCCGTTCTGCATGATCATGGCGCACTTCCTGCCCACGAGGTAGCCGCCGGTGCAGATGCCGATGCCCTCCTCCTCCCGGCACAGGGGCACGTGAACGAAGTCCGGGTCCGCGGCGACGCGCTCCAGCACCGCGTGCAGGTTGATGTCCGGAAGGGACGCCACCAAGTCGACGCCTGCCTCCTTGAGTCCTTCCACGATCAGTGCGGGTCCGGGATTCTCGGCCACGAAATGCTCCTCCGTCAACGCGAAAACTGAATATCCCCATTTGCACCCGTCGCGTCAACCGCGCGCATGACGACCCGGAACACCCGGATGCGAGTTGCGGCAGCCAGGGCTATTGGCTACGTTCAATAATAGGGGGTGGAAACGCCTTCCCACGCCATTCAGGAGGAGCCGCGAGCACGTGAAGATCGGTATCGGGTTGCCATTCAAGACATCCAGGGACAGTTGGCCGGCCATCGAGGCGCTGGCGCGCAAAGCGGACGAAGGACCCTATTCGAGCTTCGCCGTCATCGACCGGCTGGCCTACGACAACTACGAGCCGCTGATCATGCTGGCGGCGCTGGCCTCCGTGACCCGGCGCGTGCGCCTCATGACCGCGGTGCTGGTGGGGCCGCTGCGCCGGGCCGGGGTGCTGGCGAAGCAGGCGGCCACCATCGACGCCATCTCCGGCGGACGGTTGAGCCTGGGCATGGGCGTCGGCAGCCGGGAGGACGACTCGCTGGTGGCGCCCTCGGGGTTCCACGACCGCGGGCGCCGCTTCAACACGCAGCTCGAGTTGATGCGCCGCATCTGGCGCGGGGAGATCGTCAACGGCGCCCAGCGTCCGGTGGGACCGGAGGCGGTGCGGTCGGGCGGTCCCGAGCTGCTCATCGGCGGCAGCGCGCCGCGGGCGCTGGACCGGGTCGGCAAGTACGCCGACGGCTACGTCATGGGCGGCGGCGGGCTCGACCGGGAGGGGGCCGCGGGGTTGCTGCAACAAGTGAACGAATCCTGGCAACGGCACGGCCGGAGCGGCCGCCCGCGCGTCGTGGCATCGGTGCTGGCGGCGCTGGAGCCGGGCGCGGAAGACGCCATCCGCGACGCCTTCGCGGGCTACTACGGCGCCGACCCCGCTCGTCTCGAGGCGCGGCTGGCGCGCGCCAACCTGTCCACGCCCGCGTCCATTCGTGACGCCATCGCGCTGCATCGGGATCTCGGCACCGACGAGTTGATCCTCAAGCCGGCCACCCTGGAGCCGGACCAGTACGAGCGCCTGACCGACGTCGTCGCCGACGCGTGACGGGGGAAAGCATGGCAGCAAGCGGACTCGTCCCCGAGGGACATGAGGTTTACCTGGACCACGTGGGGCTCTTCGTCCCCGACTTCGACGCTTCCCCGCGCCGGCTCGAGGAACTGGGTTTTTCGCTGACGCCCTTCGTGGCGCACATGGCCAGCACCGAGCCGGGTGTGGCGGCCACCCCGAGCGGCACCGGCAACCAGTGCGCCATCTTCCGCCAGGGATACCTGGAGATGCTCGGCCCCACCGTGGACACGCCGCTGTCGCGCCAGCTCCGGGCGCAACTCGACCGCTATCCCGGCTGGCATCTGATCGCGTTCGCCGCCAACCATCCCGAGGAGAACCACGAGCGCATCGGCCGGGACGGCTTCCGCCCGCTGCCGCTGGTGCGCCTGGCGCGCCCGGTGCCCACGGACGGCGGCGAGGAGACCTGCCGCTTCTCGGTGATCCGGGTGCCGCCGGAGGTGATGCCCGAGGGGCGCATCCAGATCGTCACGCACCACACGCCGGAGCTGGTGTGGCAGCCGCGCTACCAGCACCAGCCCAACGGCGTCGTGGCGCTCACGGGCGTGCTGGTGTGCGTGGACGACCCGCGGGAGGCGGCCGAACGCTTCTGCCGCTTCGTCGGGGTCGAGGCGCTGGAGAAGAGCGGGACCTGGGAGATGGGGCTCCACGAGGGGCGCGTGGTGTTCATCGAGGGCGGCCGCTTTCGCGCGCGCTACCCCGGCCGCGAGCTTCCGTGCACGCCGTACATCGCGGAGGTGTCCATGCGCACGGGCGACCTGGCGGCGGCGCGACGCTGCCTCGACCAGGCCGGCATCCGTTACGAGGCCGCGGGCGACGACGCCGTCCGGGTGCCGGGAGCCGAGGCCCTGGGCGCGTCCTTTCTGTTCCATGAATCGCCGGAGGGAGGAATCCTTTGATGGCGGACACACGCTACGACTTCGATCTCTTCACCATCGGCGCGGGCTCGGGAGGCGTGCGCGCCAGCCGCATGGCGGCCACTTACGGCGCGCGCGTGGCGGTGGCGGAAGAGCGCTACCTGGGTGGCACCTGCGTCAACGTAGGCTGCATCCCGAAGAAGCTCCTGGTCTACGGCTCCCACTTCGCCGACGACTTCGAGGACGCCGCGGGCTTCGGCTGGAGCGTGGGCGAGCGCAGCTTCGACTGGCCGTCGCTGATCCGCAACAAGGACCAGGAGATCGCGCGCCTCAACTCGATCTACCGCAACCTGCTCCAGAGCCACGGCGTCGAATTGTTCGAGTCGCGCGCGCGGGTGCTGGACGCGCACACCGTGGAGGTGGCCGGACGCAAGGTCACCGCCGCCCACATCCTGGTGGCCACCGGCGGTTGGCCCACGGTGCCCAACGTGCCCGGCAAGGAGCACGCCATCACCTCCAACGAAGCCTTCTACCTGCCGGAGATGCCCAAGCGCATCGTCATCGTCGGCGGCGGCTACATCGCGGTGGAATTCGCCGGCATCTTCCACGGCCTGGGCGTGGAGGTGATCCAGCTCTATCGCGGCGCGCTGTTCATGCGCGGCTTCGACCTCGACGTGCGCAACACCCTGGCGGACGAGATGCGCAAGAAGGGCATCGACCTGCGCTTCGAGGCCGACATCGCCGCCATCGAGCGGAACGGAGCCAGCCTGACGGCGACCCTGAAGGACGGAGAGACGCTGAAGACCGACGCGGTGATGTTCGCCACCGGCCGGCTGCCCAACACCCGCGGCCTGGGCATGGAGGAGGCCGGCGTGGAGCTGGCCCGCAACGGCGCGGTGGTGGTCGACGACCGCTACCAGACCAGCGTGCCCTCCATCTACGCCTTGGGCGACGTCACCGATCGGGTCAAGCTCACCCCGGTGGCCATCGCCGAGGCCATGATCCTCTCCCGGATGCTGTTCAAGGGCGACGTCGGACCCATGGACTACCGCAACATTCCCTCCGCGGTGTTCAGCCAGCCGCCGGTGGGCTCGGTAGGCTACACCGAGGAGGCCGCGCGGGAGCACTACGGCGAAGTGGACGTCTACCGCTCCGCCTTCCGGCCGCTCAAGCACACCCTGTCCGGCCGCGACGAGAAGACCATGATGAAGCTCATCGTGGAGCGGGCGAGCGACCGGGTGGTGGGCTGCCACATGGTGGGCGCCGACGCCGGCGAAATCGTTCAGGGACTGGCCGTGGCCCTCACGTGCAACGCCACCAAGGCCGACTTCGACCGCACCATCGGCATTCACCCCACCGCCGCGGAAGAGTTCGTCACCATGCGCGAACCGGTGGCGGGCGGGTAGTCTCCCCCACGGGCGGCGCCAACACCCCGAAACGTCTATCCCCCGGGTTTCAAGAAAACCGTGCGGAACGAAGATGCAGAAACTTGTCTTGACTCTAACGGTGTGTTTGGCGCTGGCGTTGACCAGCGCGTGTGGCAAGGACGAAGGAGCTCAGGAAGTGACCGGGCCGGACCCGGCCCGTGGGAGACGGATGTACATCGCGACCTGCATCTTGTGCCACAATATCGATCCGAGCAAACCCGGCTCCCAGGGTCCGGCCGTCAAGGGGGCTTCAGTGGAACTGCTGGAGGCCAAGGTCCTGCGCAAGACCTACCCGCCGGACTACAAGCCCCAACGGACCTCCAGCGCCATGCCCACCTACCCTCAGGTGAGGAAAAGAATTCCGGATATCGCCGCCTTTCTGGCGCAGCCGTAGGCGCCTACGCAATCTCCAGAAGAATCCAGAAGATCGCGGTCAGGATCAGACCGCTCCAGATCACGCCCGGAATCGACGTCAGCAGCTTCTTGGTGCCTCCCCCGGCATCGCCCACCAGGGCATTCAGCTCGACGATGGCGATGATCACGAGGCTCACGATCCAGAAGACCGCGGCGTTACCGCCGGACGCGCCGTGCGGATAGTGGCTCGCCGCCCCCATCAAGAACAGCATGGGGATGGAGAAGAGAGTGTTGGTGCGCGACGCAAACCCGGCCCATTGGCCCTTGCTCGCCGCGTCCGGAAGCGCCTCTCCCCCTCCGGCCACCTGGTCGGCGGAAGCGATGACCACCTGCTGGTTGGGCCAGATCACCAGCCACACGTTCAGGAACATGAGCGTGCCCATGGTGCCGCCGATGGTGATGGCCATGCCGTAACCCGACGGGAAGAAATCGCTGCCGAGCTGCGACCACTTGATGATGTAGATGAGGATACCGGCCAGGAAGGTGAACATGGCGCCCCAGCGGAACCACCAGAGGGCGCGCGGCACGAGTTTTTGGATGGCGCCGGTACGGGTCGAGGCCTCGGTTTCGGCGAAGAACGGCGTCTGCACGAAGTTGAAATAGTAGAGCAGGCCGATCCAGGTGACGCCCGCCAGTAAATGCACCCAGCGCAGTAGAAATTGAACGAGCTCCATCGTATCCATCAAGCACCTCCTGTTTGTTGGTTCTCGTTATCGCTTCGTGGAAGAATGAACCGTTGCCTATTATAGGCCCTACCGGGCCGAATCGTCAACGAAAATAGCCCGAGGCGCCGCGTCGATCCCGGCCGTCCGGATTGGTGCGGTACCGCCCGGTTCGACTCATTCCTCCGTGAAGAAGGGACGCAACTGCTCGTAGAGGTCCCGCAGCCTTGCCTTGTAGTATTCCACGTTCTCGTCGGGGCGTGCGGGGTCCCATTCCGACACATAGCGGCAGTTCTCGTTCACCATGACGTTGGCGCCTTCGCCCACGACGTAATAGGAGATCTGGTCCCCCGCCAGGTAACGGCGTTCCGACCGTAGCGCCACCTCGTAGGCGCCGCGGGGATGCTGCTTCCCGCCCTTGACCTTCATCTGGTACTCGTCCAGGGATTCCCGCAGCGTTTCGGTGCGCTTCAGCAGCCCCAGGTCGAGCCGGTGGTGCGTGAGCGCCTCGCGGTACTGCTCGTACAGCGCCGGAATCTCGTCCTTCCGCTCTTGCAGGAGCAACCCGAGCATCTCTTCCAGCCATTGGCGCCGGTACCGCTCGAGGCCGCGCGAGTTGAGCCGCGGCCCGTTCAAGGACAGGCCGCCCTCGTGGTCGAGCAGCGCGTGGTCCTCCGCGCCGCAGCAGAACATCGCCCGATAACGCCCGAGCGGCAGGTCCACCTTCCACGGCAGCGCCGCCGCCAGCACCGCTCCCACCAGTGCGTCTTCGGCGGGACCGTCCACGACGTCCGCCGGAGGCACGAGATAGAGGCCGTCGGAGTCCATCGTGACCAACCGTGCGCCGCGCGACTCGAAGCCTTCCGCCAGGCTCCGCACGTGATCTCCCCCCACGCGCGTCACACGGTCCGCCGCTTCATGGTCGTTGAAGTGGACGGCGGGCGCGGCCAGATAACCGTGCAGCGACTCCACCAGCACCGAGAATTCGGCGCGCGCCGTGGCCATGAAGCGGGAGGGGTCCTGGTCCGGTGCGGCGTCCGCCACCGGCGCCGCGCCTCCTTGCAGGTCGCGGAACCCGCGCAGCAGCGCCGGAAAGACCTCCAGGTCGTCCGATCGAGGCCGGCAACCGCCGTGCAGCATGACCGCGGCATAAATCGGGCCGAGTTCACAGCGCAGCACGCGTCGAGACACGCCCAAGGTCCTTGATTCCGCCATCCTTCCGGTGACCGGCACCGGGGTCATCGGAACCGGCACGGAATGCCGCCGGGCATGGTATTCCCGGAGCATGAGCCAGTCGATGGCGGTACTCTGGTCCACCAGCGCGGTATCCTGGTAGCGGCACGGCAGGATCCGCGCCTGGAGGTAGCAGCCGGGCGAAAGCGCCGCCGAGATGGCGCGGGTCTCGCGCACGTCGTCGAGCGCGTAGCGGAAGAGCGTGTCCGGATCGTGATCGAAATACCAACTCGCCTCGGCGCCGTGAATGTACGTCCGGTCGGGCGCGGCCACGCCGAAGTGACGCGCCACGTCCTTCAGGCCGTTGCGCTTGAGCGCGCGGTCGGCGCGGCTGTAGCGTTGCGCCAGGAACCAGGTGTCGATGACGTGGCGTCCGTGGATTTCGTAGTGCCGGTACGGAATCACGCGGTCACCCACCTGGAAACGCGCGGAACGCCGGCGCGGCGTGCCGCCGTCCCGGCCCAGCGTGAGGCTCACGCCGTGCCGCCGGGCGCGCTCCTCGACGTAAGGGAGATCGAAGCGGAAGAAATTGTGCCCTTCGATGACGTCCGGATCGCGCCGGCGCACTTCCCGGACCATCTCCGCCAGCATCGTCCCCTCGTCATGTTCCCGGCCGGAAATCAGCCGCTCCCAGCCGCTGCTGTCGGACATGGCGATGGCCGTGATGCGGTCGCCGTCCCGCAACGGATTGGGGAACTCGAAGCCGGGGGTGCGGTACACCTCGAGGTCCACCTGCATGCGCAAGAGGCGGTCGAAGCGCATCCCGTTGAAGTGGGTCGTGCCGGACCCCAGAAGGTATTGCCGGACCGGGTCGCGCACATACAGGAACGGCAGCCCGGGGGTGTTCTGGCTCTTCCCGCTCTTGCGCAGGAGCCATGCCCGGGCGGATTCCAGGCTGTCCATGTCCGGGAAGAACGCCAGCCGGCGGAACCTGTGGGTGCCCGCGAGCGGCTCGATGCGGCTTTCGCCCCTCCACCCGGCGAGCCTGTCCTCGGAGGTCAGCCACAGGAACGGCTCGAACGGCACCACGGTGGAGGAAACTACCGAAGGCTCCCTGACGTAGATTCGGACGTGACCGTTTCCCTCCGGTTCCACCGCCGTTACGGAAGGAGTCGCATCCCGGCCGAACAGGACCGGGTCGTATGCGGTGGTTGAAGGACACATGATGGGGGAGCCGGTGGAGAATCATGGCACGGACCCCACCCAGTTTCCAGCAGATCCGGGCGGTGGCGCGAACGCGACCGGAGAGCGGCCCCGTTTCGCCGGAACCACGGGCACGGCTGGTACTGCGTCGGGCAGATGTGGTAGACAGGACGCATGGAGTCCGACGCCATTTCACACATCCGCCGGCCCAATCTGCGCCACCCGTTCCTGATCCTGTCGTTCTCGGGCTGGAGCGACGCCGGGTCGTCGGCCACGTCGGCGGTTCGCTACCTTGTCGAGCAACTGCTGGCGGCGGAGTTGGCCAAGATCGATCCCGAGGACTACTACGACTTCTCCGTTCACCGTCCCCAGGTACGACTGGTGGAGGGCCAGCGCGAGATCGAGTGGCCCTCGTACGACTTCCACTATTACAGAACCGGCAACGAGATGGAGCGGGACTTCATCTTCGCCACCGGCGCCGAGCCGCACCTCCACTGGAAAGCGTTCACCCGGACCATCATGGAGCTTGCGCACGGCTGGGGAGTGGCCAGGGTCATCACCATCGGGGCGCTTCTCGACGAGGTGCTGTACACCAAGCCGGTGCCCCTGAACGGGTTTTCGTCGGACCCGGCGCTGGTGAAGGAGCTGGACTTCACTCCCTCGCGCTACCAGGGCCCCACCGGCATCGTGGGTATCCTGGGCGACACGTTCCGCCGGGAAGGCATGCCGCACGTGAGCCTGTGGGCCGCGTTGCCCCACTACCTGGCGCCGTCGCCGAACCCGCGCGGGACCCTGGCGCTGGTGCTGCGCCTGACCCAGTGGCTCGGCATCCGCATCGACACCGGTCCGTTGGAACGCGCCGCCGGCGAATTCCAGAACAAGGTGAACGACGCGATCAACAGCGACCCCAACCTGTCGGCTCTCATCAAGGAGCTTCAGAAACACGAGTTCGAGCAGTAACGGAGGAAACCCATGCGGAGACAGTGGTGGTTGTACACCCTGGTGGCGGGAGCCTTTCTCATGATCGGCGCCAACGCGTTCTCGGCCGGACCGTTCGACAAGGTCATCGAGGCGCGCACGCAACTGATGAAGGACATCGGCGGGTTCAGCAAGGCCATGCGCCAGGCCACGGACGCGGCGGGGGTGGCGGCCAACGCCGACAAGCTCGCGGAAGCCTTCGCCAAGGTCAACGAGGAGACCTTCCCCAAGGGAAGCTCGGAGGGTTCGCGCGCCAAGCCCGAGATCTGGGAGAAGTGGGACGAGTTCACGGCGGCCGCCAAGAACGCCGTCATGCTGGCCCAGGGCATCGCGACCAAGGCGCGCGCGGGCGAGGACACGGCCGAACTGGTCAAGGGCTACGGCAGAAGCGCCTGCGGAAGCTGCCACCGCCCGTTCCGCTTACCCAAAAGCTAGCGCTCGCGCCCCGATGATCGCCGAACAAGTGGGCGACGCGGCCGTGCCCGACATCGAGGCATGGGCCAACGCCATCATCCGCTCCGAGGATAACTCCGTAAGCGCGACGGAGTCGTACCACGACGCCGACTCCAACACCTACGTCATCCGCCTGGCGCGCGGCGCCCGGGTGCTGCTGTTCCGGCTTTCCGAAGCGCAGGTGCACACCTCCGGACGGGAACCGGAATGCGAAAAGATCCTGCGTAACCGGGTCGGCGAAGTGCGCCGCCTGCTGGGGCGGGCATCATAGCCCCGCCGCCATTTCCTTGGCGAAGTAGGTGAGGATCAGGTCGGCGCCGGCGCGCTTGATGGACAGCAAGACCTCGGGCACCACCGTGCTCTCGTCGATCCAGCCGTTCTGCGCGGCGGCCTTGATCATGGCGTACTCGCCGCTCACGTTGTAGGCCGCGGTGGGATGGCCGAAACGCTGTTTCACCCTTGAGATCACGTCCAGATACGCCAGGGCCGGCTTCACCATGACGATGTCGGCGCCCTCGGCGATGTCCGCCTCCACCTCCCTGAGCGCCTCGTCGCTGTTTCCCGGGTCCATCTGATACGAGCGCCGGTCGCCAAACCGGGGCGTCGACTCGGCCGCCTCGCGGAACGGGCCGTAGAAGCCCGATGCGTATTTGGCGGCGTAGGCCATGATGACGACGTTCTCGAAGCCCTCGCCGTCGAGCGCGGCGCGGATGGCGCCCACGCGGCCGTCCATCATGTCCGACGGGGCCACCACGTCGGCGCCGGCGCGGGTATGGGACAGGGCCTCCTTGACCAGCAGCTCGAGGGTTTCGTCGTTGTCCACCTCGCCGGCGTCGACGACGCCGCAATGGCCGTGGTCGGTGTATTCGCACAAGCACACGTCGGTGATCACCAGCAAGTCCGGGACCCTGTCCTTGATGGCCCGCACCGCCTGCTGCACCACGCCGTGATCGGCGTAGGCCTCCGACCCCACGGCGTCCTTGGTCTCGGGAATGCCGAACAGGATCACGCCCGGAATGCCCAGGTGCCAGACGTTCTCCGCCTCCGCCGCCGCCCGGTCCACGGAGAGCTGGGACACCCCGGGCATGGACGTCACCGGCTGCACCTGGTCGCGCCCCGGGCACACGAACAGCGGATAGATGAAGTCCCGCGGACTGAGCGCGGTCTCGCGCACCATGTCGCGCAGCAAGGCGGTGCGCCGGAGCCTTCTCGGTCGGGTGACGGGAAATGCCATGATTGCCTCCCCTACAACGTCTCTCGGCGTTTATCAACGTGCTTGTCCACGGCCGTCACCAGTGCCTGAACGAGGCCGGGAATAGTGTATTCCCGCGCTACCGCGCTCACGTCCAGGCGGCGGTGGCGGGCGGCGTCGGCGGTGACGGGACCGATACAGGCGACCCGCACGGCGGCGGGCAGCACCGCGTTCGCCCCCGCGAGCAGGTCCATGAAGGCGTTCACCGTGCTGGGGCTGGTGAAGGTGACCCAGTCCACCTGATCGAGGACTTCCAGCAAGCGCGCGGCGCCCGTGCGCACGGGTTCGTTGCGGTAGGCTTCCACCACCTCGACTTCCGCGCCCCAGCGGCGCAGGGTTTCCGGGAGCACGTCGCGCGCGCCCGCGACACGGGCGAGGAGGAACCGGCGCGCCCGCACCCGCTCCGGGCCGAGGGCCGACAGGATGCCCTCGGCGCGGTACTCCTCCGGCACGAGGCTCACCGCAAGGCCGCGCTCCTCCAGCAGCCGGGCCGTCTGCGGACCGATGGCCGCGATGGAGAGCCGGCGCAGGCTGTCCATGCAGCCCAGGGCTTCGCAGCGCGGGAGGAAATGCCGGACCCCGTTGGCGCTGGTGAAGACCACCCAGTCCTGTTCGGGTAGACCGCGGATGGCCCGGTCGAGGGCGGCGTTGTCCGCGAGCGGCAGGATCTCCACCGTGGGGAAGACCACGGCGCGCGCGCCGAGAGCCTCCGCGCCGCGCACCAAGGCGCCGGCCTGTTCGCGCGGGCGCGTGACGAGGATGCGTTGCCCGGACAGCGGCGCGGCGGCGGGAACCGGCGCGCCGGGCACGGCGGGGCCGCTCACCGCCGCGCCCCCCCCAGCCACGCGCCCGCCCCCCTCCCCCGCCGCCCCCCCCGCAGCCCGCCTCCCCCCCCTCCCGCCAGCAGCCGCTCCGCCAGTCGTGTCCCCAGCAAGACGGCGTCCGCGGACGCTCCCGACAGCTCCCCCGTGAAGACCTGCCTGCCGGAAACCTCCGCCACCATGCCCGTGAGCGCGAGCCGGTCGCCGCGCACCACCGCCCGCGCGCCCACCGGTACCTGGCAGCCTCCCTCCAGGCGCGCCAGGAAAGCCCGCTCCGCCGCCACCTCGAGCGCCGACGGCGCGTGGTCCAGGAAGCGCAGGCGCTCCACCTCGGCGCCGCGCGTCTCCAGGCCCAGGGCGCCCTGGGCCACGGCACTCATGCAGGTCTCCAACGGCAGCAACTGCGTGGCTTCGTGCGCCCGTCCCAGACGCGTGAGCCCGGCCAGCGCCAACACCAGGGCGTCCACTTCGCCGCGGTCGAGCTTGGCGATGCGCGTGCCGACGTTGCCCCGGATGGGCACCACGGTGAGGTCCGGGCGGTGGTACAGCAATTGCGCGCGCCGCCGGAGGCTGCCCGTGCCGATTCGGGCTCCGGCCGGGAGCGCGTCGAGGCTCCCCGCGATCCGGCTCACCAGCACGTCCGCGGGATTCTCGCGTTCCGGCACCGCGGCGATGGCCAGCCCCTCGGGAAGCTCCGTGGGCAGGTCCTTCATGGAGTGCACCGCGACGTCGACGTCCCCGCGCAGAAGCGCCTCCTCGATCTCCTTGATGAACACGCCCTTGGCGCCGATCTGCTCGATGGGAACGTTCTGGAAGCGGTCGCCGCTGGTGCGGATGGGCACGATCTCCACCGCGGTTCGCGGATGGTGCTCGCGAATGCGGCCTTGGACCCATTCCGCCTGGACCATGGCCAGCGGGCTGCGCCGGGTACCGATACGAAATCCGTTCATGGCGTGGTCGGGATGCCTTTCGGCCCGGGCTACCCCTCTCCGCCCCCGGATTCCCGCCTTCGCGGGAATGACGTTTCGGGGGGAAGCCCCCGTTCGGGCTCCTCGTCCAGGTCGAACAGCGCCCGAACGACGTCGTCGTAGTCCGCGTCGTCGGGGGGCCGCTGCTTGAGCCGCGTCAAGGGGGCGTGAAGGATCTTGTTGATCATGGCCGCGGTCAGATCCTCGATGGCCTTGCGCTCGCGCTCGGACACGTCCTTGAGACTCGACTCCAGCGATTTCTTGAGCTCGCCCCGGCGGATCTCCTCGAGCCTCCGCTTGAGCGCCACGATGGTGGGGACCTGATCCAGGGACGTCAACCACCGATGGAACGCCTCCACCTCGTGGTCGACGATCACCTCTCCCTTGTCCGCCTCGCTTTCCCGCCCCCGCAGGTTTTCCCGCGCCACGTCGGCGAGGTCGTCGATATGATAGAGGTAGACGTTGTCCAGGTCGTTGATGAGCGGGTCGAAGTTCCTCGGCACGCCGAGGTCGATGAGGAACATGTTGTCCTGCTTGCGCTCCCGCAGCACCTCGGCCGCGGTGTCGCGCGTCATCAGAGCCTCCTCCGACTCCACCGAACCGATGACCACGTCCGCCAGCCTGAGATAGCGGTCGTAGTCCTCGAAACGGATGGGGCTGGCCTCGAAGCGGTCCGCCAGCTCCACCGCCTTCTCGAAGGTGCGGTTGGTGATCATCAGGCTGCGCACGCCGCTCTCCACCAGGTGGCGCACCAGCGCTTCGCCCATGGCGCCGGAGCCGATGACCATGACGGTCTTCTCCTCCAGTTTGTCGAAGATGCGCCGGGCCAGGTCCACCGCCACCGAGCCCACGGACACCGGCCGGTTGGCGATGCCCGTGTCCTGCCGCACCCGCTTGGCCACGGCGAAGGAACGATGGAAGAGCCGGTGCAGGATGCTGCCGACGGTGCCGGCCTGCTGCGCGATGGCGTAGTACTCCTTCAATTGACCGAGGATCTGGGGCTCGCCCACGACCATGGAGTCGAGGCTGGAGGCCACGCGGAAGACATGCCGCACCGCGTTCTTGCGCGCGTGGTGGTAGAGATGGTCCTCGGCAGGCTTCAGGTGGACGTCGGGCTGGCTCTTGAGAAAGTCCTCGATCTCGACGAGTCCGGCGTGGCCGTCCCGTGCCACCGCCACCACTTCCACCCGGTTGCACGTGGACAGGATCACCCCCTCGTCCACCGACGGCAGCGTCAGCAGGTCCTGCAAGGCGCCATCGACGCGCTTGGCCGGGAACGCGAGCTGCTCCCGCACCTCCACGGGCGCGGTGCGGTGATTCACGCCGACCACGAGGATCTGGTGCGGGACCTGGTGCGCCGCGTCACTCAAAGCGGCCTCCGTGCCGGCTCAGGAAGAAGGCGTCGCCCCCGAGGAAGTAGCCCAGGACGATGAGGAATCCGGCGATGGTCCAGAGCGCCGCCTTGCGCCCGCGCCAGCCCGCTGTCAGCCGGCCGTGGAGCAGGATGCCGTACAACAGCCAGGTCAGCGCCGAGGTGATCTGGCGCGGATCCCAGGACCAAAAGTTGCCCCACTGCGCGTGCGCCCACACGCTGCCCGTGAGGATGCCCAGGGTCATGAACGGGAAGCCCCACACCAGGAAGATCTTGTTGAGACGGTCCAGGGTCTCCAGGGCCGGCACGGTACGGCTCAGGCCGGTCATGCGCTTCTGCTTGAGCTGTCGGCGGACCACCAGGTAGACCACGCTCACCGCGAACGCCAGGGCGAAGACGGCGTTCCCCAGCAGCGCCAGCGTCACGTGCAGCGGCAGCCAGTAGGTCAACAGCGCCGGCGGCGTCTCCAGACCGGGTTCCCCCAACGCGATGGAGCGCAGCGACATGAGAAACGCCAGCGGAGCGACGAAGCCTCCCAGGATGGGAAGCCGGTACTTAAGCTGCACGGTGAGGTAGACCCCCACCATCAGCCAGCCGTAGAACGAATGCGTGGCCGCGGTCTGGGCGAGGGCGGGGAAGCCCGCGTCATGAAAAAGGAAGGCGAACTTTACCGCATGGCCGACGAAACCGGCGAGCAGCAGCCACTGGCCCGCCCGGGAAAACGCCTCCCGCTGAAAGAACAGGTGGAGGATGAATGCGCCGGTCGCCAGCAGGTAGAAGCCGGCCGTGGCCTGAAGGAGGCTCTGGTACATGATCTCCGACGATTATATCGCATCGGCGGAGCAGGGTGTACCGGCGCATGGATGACGCGCGCCCGAACCCGTCACGCGGATCCAGGGCAACCGCGGCCGTGTCGAGCCGCCCGTGTGCGATCAGGACTGCGTGCCTGGGATTCTCAGGCGCTGGCCGACACGTATCCGGTGCCGGTCGCGGATGGCGTTGGCGCGCTGGAGGGCGGCCAGCGATACCCGGTAGCGGTCGGCGATGGTGGAAAGCGTCTCCCCGCGACGCACGCGGTGGTACAAGCGCCGTTGCTTCACCACCCGCTTCGTGGACGACCGGTTCGGGATCTCCAACCGTTGTCCCACGGACAAACGCCGGACGCTCTGCACACCGTTCGCACTCCGTATCGCACGCGCCGTCGTGCCGTGGACTCTGGCGATGTCCCACAGCGTGTCGCCGCGCCTCACCACATGGTGTACAGCCTTGTCGTCAGCGACCGCCTGCGCCCCCCGTGGCTTGTCCGCCGCCCGCCGTTTCGCGACTGCCCGCGGCTTGTCCACGACGCTGACGGACCGCTTCTCGTTGCGGGACCTGGCCGACGACCGGCCCGGGATCTCCAGCCGTTGCCCGACGCGCAAGCGGTGGGCGCTCCTCAGGTCGTTGATGGACTGGATCGCGCTCGCCGACGTACCATAGACTCTTGCGATCTCGGAGAGCGTATCGCCCCGGCTGACCACATGGTACGGGAAAGACGACATCGGACCGATGCCGGCCAACGCCTTGCGGAACCATTGACCCTGCAGCTCCGGCGCCTTGAGCCGATAGCCTTTCGGCAGCCACGCGGCACGACGGCTCAACGCGGGGTTCCACTTGAGGAACTCCGCCCGCGACACCCGGCTGTGACGCAGCAACGAGGACACCGACACGCGCTTCGTGAGGCTGATCTCTTCGAGATGCACCAGCGGATCGAAGCGGACATGGGGCAGGTGCCGCTCGACATCGCGCATGATGTGCACGGCGGCGAGAAACTCCGCGTAGAAATTCTTGGAAGCGAACTTGAAGGTGCGGCTGCGGTAACGGCGAATGATCTTGACGATGTCCCGTGAGCCGACCTGGCGCACCGCCCGCTTCATGCCGGCGCGCCCGTGGTTGTAGGCGGTCACCGCCAGCGGCCAGACGCGAAGCTCCCGATAGTTCTCCTGCAAGAGGCGCGCCGCCGCTCGGGTCGCCTCCATCGGGTCCCTGCGCTCGTCCACGAGCCGGGTCACACGCATGTACCGCCGCCCCGTGCCGGGCATGAACTGCCACATGCCCACGGCACCGCGAAACGAACGCGCGTCGTTCCTGAACGACGACTCGACGAGGGGCAGGTAGGTCAACTCCACCGGGAGGCCGCGGGCGGCAAAGACCTTGCGCATGTGCTCCATGTAGCGTCCCGATCGTCGCACCCCGCCCTCGAAACGCTCGCGGATGCCCCGTTGCGCCTTGATCCGGCGCGACGAAATTCCGCGCCGCTGGAGCCGCGCGCGCACGGAACGGATCACTCTCCGGGTGCTGGCACCCTTCTTGACCCTGACCACCTCATGTATCCTCGACATGTTCCGGGGATCGAAGAACACGAGCTGGGTGGAGTCGTATTCCAGGAAGATCTTTTTCCAGAACTTGACGGCAGGCTCGAGCCCCGCGGGTATGGCGAACGGATCCGCTTGCCTGGAAGCCTGTACGCGCGCCGAGGCCTCGGGCGCGTAAGGCATGCTGCTGCAAAGGAGGATGAAAAGACTCGCCAGGGCTACGAAGAAGCGTGTCATGCAGAACCCCTTCAAAAGCATGGGCTTAGAGTAACCGGTGTAAACCTGTATGTCAAATATACCGGCCTCTTCCCCGGAAAGACTCCACTTTCAACCTGTACCCCGCCCCGTCGGCAACTATTCGAAGTCGAAGGGTATCTGGGTGGGTCCGTATCCCTGCCAGTACTTGCGGGTCTCCGGATCGTACCTTCCCTGCAGGAAGGTGCCCGGCTTCTCCGCGCGCACGATGATGGCCACGGTACGCTCCTCGCCGCTCTGCTCGGCGTGGATCTGCCACGGGCGCACGAGATCGATCTTGCCGGGTCCCACCTCGGCGTTCTCGGTCTTGCGTACTTCCGCGTAGTCCGGCGTGGAGCCGTCGTCCAGCCGCTCGTAGCGTTCGATGGTCTCGTTGCCGTCGAGCACGCCGTACAGCGTCCAGTTGTGCGCGTGGTCGTGGATGCTGGTGCGCATCCCCGGCGCCTTGACCAACCCGTTGATGACGAAACCGTGGTCCGGGTCTTCGTACAGGAGAAGGTTCTGTGCCCGCTGCCCGCCCTCGGCGACGGTCAGACCGCCCTGATCACAGGACGGCCACTGCTCGGCCTGCGCCTTCACGCTGGGGTCCGCCAGGAGCTCGCTCAGAAGCGACCCCATCTTCTCCCAACGCTGGTCCACGTCGGGCTCGTCGGCATGGAGTTGCCGGATCGCCGCGATGAAACGCTTGGCGGAGGATTGCTCCGTTTCCTGGGTCGGCATGGGACGTGCGCTCATGGTGTCTCCTCCCTTGGCTTCGTGGGGTGTGAATGCTGTTGCGTGCGTAGGGAGCGGGCTCGCCCGCCCCATGGGAATCAAAAGTATCCGAGGATCGGCCGCCCCTGTCAACCCGCGGCCACGCCCTTGACCACCCCTACGCGGCTCGCATCGCGCAGCTTGTCGAACCGGTCCTTCTCCACCTCGAAGTAGTAGGGTTGCGCGGAACTCTTCAGGATGTACCGACTCTTCTCCTCCTCGGCGACCACGGCATGTTCGACCGGGGTTCCCTCCTTGAGCTCGATGGTGTACCGCACCACCGGCTTGCCGGCCTCGAACCGCGCCCGGCCGTCGTCCCCGAGCACGTCCGTGAAGGCCACCTCCGAGACTCGTTCGACCATCTCCTGCACGGGCTCGGCATCGGTCTGCTCGTTCTCGCGCAGGTCCTCCACCTGGAACGTCCCGTCCTGGGCCTTCAGCGCGAAGACTCCCAGATCGATGCGAGCGATGTCCTCCACCGGCGTCCTGAGCGCCTCCGTGTCGTACCACTGACTCGGGTCCACCGGCACGTCGAAGGCATTGAAATCGATGGCGTAGGTATGCTCGTCACCATCGAGACGCGCGTGCACCTTGCGGAAGCCCGGGGACGAACCCAGGAAGACGTCGCCCAGCACCGTCTCTCCCTTGAGGAAACGCCCCCGCCTCTCGAACTCGTCCAGCGTCACCTTGAACTGCCGGGCCCCCACCATCGTCCGCCCCACCGGCCACGACCGTTTGGCGCCCAGGAGCTTGTCCGTGAACTGCTCGAACTTCGCGGGCAACACGGGGAAGTCGCTCTTGTCCGGCAACACCCACCCCTCGCCCTTGCGCGTCAGGCGCAGGAGCCGTTCCCGCGGCTGTTCGATGGTGACCGTATCCGCGCTGTCCATGTCCACGGCCACGAGCGGTGTGTCGGCCTTGAACGGGTCGGGCGCGTCTCCCTCCAGATGGACCCACGCCACGAGTCCCGCCTGAAGCACCAACAACAGCAGCAGGAACTTGATAGATCGACTCACGCTAAGACCTCTCCGTATCGACAGCACCGTCCCGGCCGCTCCGTGCGGCGGGAGCGGCAGTAAGCACGGACGGGCGACCGCAGGTCGCCCCTACAGGACCGCCAGCATCCGGTGGTAGCGGTCCCGCGCGCGCCGCAAATGGTAGCGGTGGCCGCCGTAGACCAGCGCGAGACCCGCCAGCACCAAAGCGTAGTTGAGATACTCCCAGAACGCCTTTTGCTCCCGCGTCATGGGAACCAGCGTGCGCGCGAAGCGGGCACGGCTGCGGATGGACAGCAGCGCCCGGTCCTCCAACGCCCAGTCCACCACGTTCTCCATGAACTGCAGCGAGTTGACGAAGCGGTCGTTGGCAGCGGCGCGGGAGAGTTGCAGCGTCTGGTCGGTGAACGCGTCGTTGGAGCCGACGAGGATGATGCGCGCCGATTCCGCCGACTTGTCGATCAGACCCGTCACCACCGGCTCCGGCTCCTCTTCGGCCGCTTCCCGCGCGGGCGCGGCGTCCGCCGCCCCCTCCGGCTTCTCCTCCTCGTCCCCGGCCAGCAACGGCGACTCCTTGTCCGCGAAATAGGAGCGGAAGACCCCTTCCAACACCGCGGCCAGCACCTGTGCCCCGGGCTGTCCCTCGCGCTCGAACCCCAGCTTGGGGTAGAGCTTGTAGTCGGGGTGCACCTTCAAGGAGTCGGACACCCAGGACTCGCCGGAGCTGGAGAGCAGCGGCGTCGCGCGGACGCCCCCGGCCTCGTCGTCGGGAAGCGACAGCGGCGACGCCCAGCTCAGGGTCAACTGGGGCAACCGGGCCGTGATGGGGTTGTCTTCGTTGAGGCCTCGACCCCGTACATCGACGAAATAGGGGTAGGGCACGAGTTGGAGTTCCCGCACCGTGAAGGTTCCCACCTTCCGGTTCACGGTCACCGGAAAGGGTTCGTTCTGCGGATCCAGCACCAGAGCCTCCCGCACGGTCACGCCGTAGTGCTCGAGCAACGGTTCGAGGCCGGAGGCATGAGGCTTGGCGGCCAGGCCGGCCTCGGTCCGCGTGACGGCATAGGGCGAGGTCAGGAGCGCCACGGAGCCGCCCTTCATCAGGAACTGGTCGACGGCGAACCGCTGCTTGGCCGTGAAATCCGCGGGCGCCGCCAGCAGCAGCAGGTCCACGTTCTCCGGCACCACTCCGGACTTCATGTCCACCAGCTCGACGCGGTAGTTCTCCTGCAGCTTCTGCGCCAGGAACCGGAAGCCGCGCTCCGGAGGCCGGGGGCGCATCCCCGGCTGCTGTGGCGGCCGCAGCGGCGGCACGTGTATGCCGATGGTCTTGATGAAGCCCGGAGCCAGGCGCCGGAGCGCCCCCTCGATGCTGCGCCGGATGGCCTCCTGGTTGAGCTTCTCCGGCAGAGGCACCTGTACCGTGGTGCCGTTGTTCTTCATCAGCATGTAGAAATAGAACTTCTTGGGATCGAGGGGACCCAGGGACATGGGGCGAAACCCGTGACGCTCCGCGAGCTGCCGCGCCACCACGCCGCCCTCGGCCTCCGGATCGACGACGGCATACTTGAGCTTCCCGTCCGACTCCTTGCGCAACTCCCGCAGCGAGATCAGCAACTGCCTGCGGAAGACCGCCATGGACTCGGGCAGCTTCTCCGCGGGCGAAACATACGCCTCGAACTCCACCGGCTGAGCGATGCCGGCGAAGAGCGCGCCGATGTCCTGAAAGCCGTACAGCACCCTCTTCATGCCGCGGGCGAGGTCGTACTCGAGATTGCGCAGGCGTACCCGCGTTCCCGTCCTGCCGCTCTTGACCTCGATCAGGTCGCTGAAGCGCAGCACCTCGTGCTTGTCGCCGTACTGGAGCAGCAGGTCGAAGTAGGAGTTGACCAGCGAGTTCTGATAACGGTCGACGGTGCGAAAGGGGGTCGGACGTATGTTGAAGCGCTGGTTGGCTTCCTCCTCGAGACCGGGTTCCTCCCGCGGGTCGACGAACTCGGCGCGCACGCGGCCGCCGCTGATGGACTCGATCTCGCGAATGGTGTCGCGGATGCGCGGGATCAGGGGGGTCAGCAACGGGTGCGTCCGGGCGCTGAAGTAGCCGCGGATGAGCAGCGGCTCCTGCAACTGGGCGACGAGGTCGCGGGTGGCCTGGGAGATGGAGTAGTCCTGGTCCGCGGTCAGGTCGGCGCGCACCGTCACGCCGCGTTGCAACCAGAAGTTGGCCAGCACGAAGTTGACGATGACCAGGGCCGTGACCAGCCGCCATGCCCGGTGGCGCGGCTTCTGCCCTTCCCTGGACCAGCGCAGCCGTTCCAGCGAGAAGACGTTCAGGGCGAGGAAGACGCCCACGACGCTGACGTAGTAGTAGACGTCCCGCAGGTCCAGGATCCCCCGGGTAATGGACTCGAAGCGTACCCCCGTGGCCGCCAGACCCAGGTATTCCGCCCATTGATTGCCCACCAGGGAACCGAAGGTCAGCGAGCCCAGGAGATAGAAGACGAAGCCGATCACCGTGGTGAGGATGAGGCTCGCGATCTGGCTCTCGTTGCGCGCGCTGATGTACAGGCCGATGGCGCAGTAGGCCGCCGCCAGCAGCAGCGACGCGACGTACGCTCCCAGCACCGGACCCCAGTCCAGCGGGCCCATGAACGACACGGTCGCGGGCACCCCCACGGTGAGCGCCAGCGCGATGGCCACCAGTCCCATGCAGGCGAGGAACTTGCCCAGCACCAGGTGGAGCGTCTTCACCGGCATGGTGAAGAGGAACTCCAGGGTCTCCATGCGCCGCTCCTCGCTCCACATCTTCATGGTCAGCGCGGCGCTCAGGAAGATCAGCAGGGTCGGCATCCACTCGAACAGCGGACGCACGTCGCCGATGTTGCGCGAGAAGAACTGTTCGACCCAGAAGAAGATGAACAGGCACACCGCCGAGAACGTCCCCAGGAAGATGAACGCCACCGGCGACGCGAAGTAGGTGGAAAACTCCTTCTTGGCGATGCTCCAGATGCTACCTGCCATGGCTGCCTCTCTCCGACACTTCGCGGAACACGCTCTCCAGGGTGCGCGCCTGCTCGCTCAGGCGGTAGAGCTGCCAGCCGCCTTCCACCGCCGCCCGGGCGACGCCGGGAGCCACCTCGTCCGTGGCGGCTTCGAGCTCCAGCGCGTAGGTCTCGCCGCGCGGGCCCTCCGCCGGCAGGACCTCGGCCACTCCGGGGATCTCGCCCAGACGGCCGGCCGCGTCGTCGGAGGGATTGGCGAGCCCCACCACCAGCCGGTTGGACTGTTGCAGCTCGCTCAACCGGGCGTCCACCGCGATGCGCCCCTGCACCATGATGATCACCCGCTCGCACACCGCCTCCACCTCCTGGAGGATGTGCGTGGAAACGATGATGGTGGCGTTCTCGCTCAGGTCGCTCACCAGCGAGCGCATCTGGAAGATCTGTGCCGGGTCCAGACCGTTGGTGGGCTCGTCGAGAATCAGGATCTCCGGCTCGTGCACGATGGCCTGGGCCACTCCCAGCCGCTGCTTGTAGCCCTTGGACAGCGTCCCCACCGGATCCAGCGCCCGGTCCGCCAGCCACGTCCGCTCCAGCGCCCGCCGCAGCGCCGCCGGCCGTTCGGCGGGCGCCACCCCGCGCAGGTCCGCCACGTACTCCAGGTAGCGCACCACCGACATGTCCGGATAGAGCGGCGCGTTCTCCGACAGGTAACCCAACCTGCGCTGGATGCTCAGGCGCTCCTCGGAAACCGCCATGCCGTCGATGACCACCGACCCCGCGGTGGGCTCGATGTACCCCGTGAGCATGCGCATGATGGTGGTCTTGCCGGCGCCGTTGTGCCCCAGAAGGCCGACCACCTCCCCTTTCCCGATGGAAAAGGAGACGTCGTCCACCGCCACCAGATCACCATACTTTCGGGTGAGACCCTCGACCTCGATCACGCTGCACCTTTCAGGCCGGACTGTTCACTACAATGTTCAGGGTTTGGGGATGGCTGCTTGTAGCCGAATGACGAATTTTTAACAGATCGGGACGCGGGGTGCGAATCAGAGGCGGCGGGCGGGATGGATGAATGTTTCACGGCAACCGTCGCTGGGGTGTTTGACAAGGTTCTTTATTGATATTAGCTTATCATTAATCATAGACATCAGGAGGGACCATGCGGGACGCCGGCCGAGTGGGAAAAGCGTTTTCCCCATCAATGCGCAGGCCAATCAGAATCAAGGGCTCCGCGGGAGAGACGCGGTTCGGACGTGCCGTCTCGCCTCTAGGCAGTGGCGTGGCCGTTCAGCTTGTTTGGGCTGGTACCCTCGCGACCCTGCTGTGGGTCGCCGCGGCCTGGGCAATGGGGTGGCTGCCATGACAACCGCCTTTTCCCTCCACGACGTCACCCTGGGATACGACCGCCATCCGGCCGTGCATCACCTGACCGGCAGCTTCGCAACCGGTTCGTTGACGGCGCTGGTCGGCCCCAATGGATCAGGCAAGAGCACCTTGCTCAAGGGACTGATCGGTCTCCTGGCGCCTCTTGAGGGCCACTTGGAACGCAACGGCCTGTGCCAGAGGGATATTGCCTATCTGCCCCAGCAGGCAGAGATCGACCGCAGTTTCCCGATTTCGGTCATCGAGACGGTGTTGCTGGGTCACTGGCGCACCACCGGTCTGTTCCGCCCGATCACGCGTACCCTGCGGCGGCAAGCCGAGAAAGCGCTGGTGGCCGTCGGTCTCGATGGCTTCGGTCGACGGCCGATTGCCTCCTTGTCCGCGGGGCAGTTTCAACGGGTCTTGTTCGCCCGCATGCTGCTGCAAGACTGTCCTGTCATTCTGCTCGACGAGCCCTTCACGGCAATCGACGCCAAGACCACGGCCGACCTTCTGAGGGTGGTGGTGGGATGGCATGGCGAAGGACGAACGATCATCGCCGTGCTGCATGACCTCGACCAGGTGCGAGAGAGTTTTCCC
>JAPOPM010000146.1 GCA_026712905.1 Deltaproteobacteria bacterium | reverse complement strand
GCGTCTCTGTCGTAGGGCCAGATGCCGAACTCGTCGACGACGAGGACCTTGGGAGCGAGGTAGACACGCATGCGCCGCCCGAGGTTCTGCTCGGCCTGGGCCCTCCTGAGGTCTTCCATCAGGTCGTAGGCGCGGACGAAGTAAGCGCCATAGCCGTGCCCAATCGCCTTGAGCGCCAATGCGACGGCCAGGTGGGTCTTGCCCACGCCGGGCGGTCCGAGCAGCAGGATGTTGGTGGCTTCGGCGACGAAGGCGAGGTTGGCCAACTCCTTGACCTGGCGCTCGTCGACGGAGGGCTGGAAGTCGAAGTCGAACTGCTCGATGGAGCGTTGGAAGGGAAGATGCGCGAGCTTGGTTCTCGTGGTCAGGTAGCGCTCGCGGCGAGCATTGACCTCCACGCCCAGCAGATCGGCGAGCATCTCCGGATAGGTCAACTGCTTGCCGGCCGCCGCGTCCAGAGCGTTATCGAGCGCTTCCGCCGCCTGCTTGAGCCCCAGGCTCTCCAGGTGCTGACGGGTCTGCTCCAGGGCGATCATCGCACACCTCCCAGCGCAGCCAGCTCGTAGACGTCCAGGGAGCGCCGCTCCACGTCACCAGCCGTCACCTGGACTGCCACGGCCTCCCGCTGTGGACGGCCGTCCCCCCTGGGCAACCCTTCCCACTGGCCCGGCGCGGTGAAGCGCTGGCCGGAGTGTTCGGCACGGGGATGCACCGCCAGGCGCTGGTCGCCCGTCCAGATCTCCACCGTCCCCGAGCGTTGTCCCACCTGGACCGTCGCTCCCGCCCACCGCCAGGGCACACCGTAGCGGGAGCCTTCCCAGTGCACGTAGCCGTCATGCGCCACCCTGCGGTCGTCCCGCAGATACGGCGCCAGCGCCGAACGCTCCGGCAGCCCGCCGAGCTGGACCCGCTCCTCGGCCAGCATCGCCCAGGGATGCCGACCCGTCGTCCCGTGAACGCGCCGGTTCGCCACGCCGTCGCACCACTCGAGGGTCTGCCGGTTCAGGTCCGCGTCATCCGTGAAGCGGATGCTGGGCCACAGGTTGCCGCGCACATACTTGACTCCGCTCTCCACCTTCCCCTTTGTCTGCGCCCGATATGGCTGGCACACCCGCAGCTCGAATCCGATGCGCAGCGACATGTCCAGCATCCGCCGGTTCCACTCCGGACGCCCGTCCGCATCCCGGCCCAGCACCACCACCTTCGCGTTGTCATACAGGCATCGCCGCGGCACACCCCCGAAGTATTCGAACGCGTTGACGTGGCACTGCATGAAGCTCGCCACGTCCGCACGCCGGACGAACTCAACGTAGATCGCTCGCGACCAGCCCATCACCATCACGAACGCCCAGAGCCGGTGCCTGCGGCCGTCTGCCCCAACGTAGCTGAAGCTGCCCCAGTCCACCTGCGCCTGCTCGCCGGGCTCCGTCTCGAACCGCATCGTCGCGCGCGGCTCGCGCCGAGGGCGCCGCAGCCGAACATACTCCACCAAGATCGTGTAGCCGCCTTCGTAGCCCAGCGACCGCAACTCCCGGTGCAGCACGACGCAGTTGTCCAAACCCTCCCCCAACCGGCGGTCGATGTAGCCGGTGTAGGTGTCCAGCTTGGACCCCCGCCGCGGGCGCTGCTTCGCCCGCGGCACTCCCGGCGACCTCAGATACTTGCGCACCGAGTTCCGGGAGACGCCCAGCTCCCGTGTGATCCCGCGGATCGAATACCCCTGACCCCTCATCTCGTACAGGTCTTTCATCGTCCCACCTTTCAGCAACGTTCTCCTCCCCGTCAGTCTGCAGGGAGGATGCTCTTGCTCAGGGGTGGGTCAATTCCATTC
>JAPOPM010000145.1 GCA_026712905.1 Deltaproteobacteria bacterium | reverse complement strand
GTTGTAAAGCTATTTATGAGACGGTACACTAGCCGTATCCAGTATCCCCCCGGATCGAAAGGGTTCCCCGCGCGTAAGGATGTTCTTGTCCATTTGACATCTCAATACACGGCTCACGTCTGTACCGAAGTCAATGACACCGAGTTTCTGTCCTTCGAATTCTATAATCTGGCCTTCCGGATGCCCCGGTACTCCGTCATCCCGGACCATCGCGACACCAGTCTCCTTGGTCGATCTTTCCTTATCCTTGACCAATCCTTCCGTATCCGCCGTCGAGGCGGCCCGGCGTCTGGCCAAGGTCCAGACACCGATCACAAGGGCCACAGACAACACCGCGAGCGATGCGACCTGTTGCCCGGCGAAACCGAGCACGAGACCCGAAAGGACAGCGAGGACAGCGACGACTACGGTAGCGGCCAGCATTGCTCCCTCCACACCCGCACCCACCCTACTCGTCCGGAATCCTCCCTCTGAACGCCGATTTTCCGCCATCACGGCACCTCCAACTTCGTTACTTCCACCTCCGCCGACCCCGCCCACCTGAACACCCAAGTCTCACCTTCGCGGACGTTCTGCACGAGATTGGGCCGTAGTGCCGCCAGACACCTCCCGCCCTCGTAGCGCGCGGACGGGTACAAGACGCCGTTGCCGCCGCTCTCCAGAATGTCCCGGGCCAGCGCTTGCCCTACGGGATAGGCCTCGATCGGGTCCTCGCTGAAAACGGCCTCCTCCGTCCTCTCGCCGAGATCATGAAAACGGCTCACGAAGCCGGCCAGAAGCTCACGGTATGTCGTGGTGTTGTCGTAGATGCCGGTGGCGCGGAGCTCCCGCGTGAGGTGCCACGCGACCTCGGCCTTGGCCGTGTCCGTCGCGTTGTTCCCGTACGACGCATACCACGCGCCGCGTTCGAGGCCGTTGAACCGGTTGCCCGTTGGACGCGTGTGGCAGAACGCCGCGTTTACGTGGTTCCAGCCGTACCCGTCGGCCTCCGTCAGCAATTCTCCCGGTTGGATGCCGGCGGGGACCGTCCATGAAGATGGCGTCAGGGATGACGTGAGCCCCTCGATCTCTTCCAGAACTGCGCGCTCGGACGGGTCGTCGGCCAGCAGCGCCATGGCCGCCTTGTCCACGTAGCCGGCCGTGACCAGCCGAACGGTGGCCGGCTCGACGACCTCACGGACCGGGAGGTCCGCGGCGCGGATCACGCTCCGCCCCTGAGCGCGTCGATGTGTTGCCGGACTCGCATCATGGCGGGGATGCCGCCGGCGCTCATGACCTCGAGCGGGGGCTTGCCGTCGAAACCGGGCCCGCTGTTGGGAGCCTTGGGCCAGCCATAGGCCAGCGGTCCGTTGAAGAGCGATGCGAGGCCGTTGAACAATCCGATGATCAGGCTCGCGCGCGTCAACTTGTCCTGGTCGAGGATGCCTCTGTAGCTGCCGGCCTTCATGCGGCTCCAGGTGGCCGTGGGCACGTCGAACAGCGCGGCGCCTTCGGTATTGGTCAAACCCCAGGCATCGGCCGCGCGCACCACGGCCTTCACGATGACCGCGACCTTGCCACGGTCCGCGAGGGGCATGAGGAGTCCTTCTCGGGGAATTTCTCGAAGTGGACGCGCCATTCTCCAGCTCTCATATCACATCATATGATGTTAGCTGAGATATCATATGATCTCATCGAAGCCAATCCCGCGGGACTCGCCACCCCAACTGTTTCATTGCGTCGGGAGCGCCGGCTGGGATAGTATGCGCCCGAATCGATGGGCATGCCCACGGCCAGGAGGAGGGTTCGTGGGCGATACTGTCGGGCTCAAACAAAGGAGGAGAACATGGCTTATTCTGGAGGGTGCGACCACGTCAAGACGCGCTCGGACAACGATCCGATCGACGTCCACACCTGTCACTGCTCCGTGTGCAAGCGCGTGACGGGACAACCCACGACCCATGTGGCGTTTTTCGCTCACGGTGACATCGTCGTGGACAACCTCGACGGCCTGAACCGTCAGCCGTTCAACGACCAGAACCCGGATGGTCCCCTGGAACTGTGCACCTGCGCGGACTGCGGCACGCCCATCATGCTCGATGACAAGGTGGGGCGCATCCGCGCCATCGCGCCGAACCTGATGGGCTTCGACCCGGACAGCATGCCGGCCACCTATCACGCCTTCTACGATCCGGCCACCGGTGTCCCGAGACCGGACGACGGCCGCCCGGTCCATGAAGGGCTGCGGCCGGACTTCGTTTGGCCCGACCCGTCCTGAAGAGAAACCCGTTTCACGACGGCACAAACGACAAGACCCCGAAGGGTTTTCCCTTCGGGGTCTTGCTTCAACCGGAAAAACGCCCGGTCCATTGGGCCCTGGATTCAGGCGATGACCCGCTCCACCGGCACGCTCCGGACGTCCATTTCGAAAGCCAAGCCTTCGACCGGCGGCAGGGCGTAGGTCCAGGTGACGCCGTCGGGTGCGGCACCCCGGCGGACGATCTCGTCAGCGACCAGGCCATGGAAATCATGTATCGCGTAGACCTGACTCGTGGTGGCGTCCGCCCACGTGAGGCCCAACGCCGCCATCCGGAGCTCCAGTGCTCCGAGGACGAATTGCGCCTTCTCCCGCATGGCATCGGGCGACGTGTCGCCGAGCCGGATGATCCGGTCCCGATACCCTCCCGGTCCTTCGGGCGCTTCGCCGGAGCCAGCGATGACGAAGCTCTTCACTCCCGCCGCATGGCCCGGTTCGGCCGGCACGGTGTACGAGAACGCATGGAAGCTGGGTTCCCCGGGCGGATCGACCTCGGGACATACGTTTGAGCGCGCGACGGGATTCTCGTCGTCCTTGAAGATGCCCCAGCGTTCGAGCGTGCCCACATAGAGCCGATTGAAGGCAACGAAGCCCTCTTCCGTGAACTGACCGGGCGAGCGCAGCTCGCAGGCGCAGAACGCGGTGGACGGCCGTCCGAGCCCGTGCAGATAAGCCTCGATCCGGCGGAATCCCTCGTCAAGCGGCACGGGTCGCGCGAACCGCGCGCGTTCGATGACGAATCCCGGCTCCGCCGAGACGCCCCCGGAGTACTGGAACCGCCCGCGCACGAACCGATAGCCGCCGGGTTCGAAAACCGTTGTTTCCGCCATATCGCATCTCCCGCAGCCGGCGTCTCGGACTTGAGAGCCCGGCTCGAATCCAGCCTTGACCTGTCGTGGAACTCAAGAAAACCCGCTTGCCGAACCGCCGGGCCATCCGGTCGAGCGAACAAGAACAGACACTCATTTCACGCGGTGTGGGGAGCCCGGTTGGCGGTGGGAGATGGCTCCCGGGGAGGGACTCGAACCCCCGACAAAGTGGTTAACAGCCACCTGCTCTACCGACTGAGCTACCCGGGAACGAATGGCTGAAACGTAACACAGGGCCTGCTCAATTTCCAGGCGGCACGAATCCCAAGCCCTCGAGTTCGTCCATCATTTGCTGTTGATGGGTAGCGGGCCAGAACACCCTCCGGCAGGCCGGGCACGCCGAGAAGACGTCCTGGGTCTCGAAGACGTAGGGGGGCACCGTGTCCCGGACCTGCTCCTTGGGCATGGGTTGGAGCGGCTGGTTGCACTCGACGCACCGGGTCAGGATCCCCGCGAACGGGTCGAGACCACAGTCCTCCACCACCTGCTTCAACTGCGCCCGGAAGTGATCGTCCCGGATGAGAATGGCACGGTCCGGGTTGCGCCGGGATATCCGGCGGTCGCGGGTCAGCATGACCCTGTGCTCCTGGGTTGCCGCGCGCACCAGCCCCTGGCCGGCCAGATGCTGGCCGTGGATCACGTCCTGGCCGATGATGCGCAGCCACTTGGCCAGCCGCCCGAGCATCTTGTCGGCGGCGAATTTCAGCTCGTCTTCCGTACGCATGGTCGTCCTTATCACCCTCTACCGCGGATCGATCACCTGGTCGAGGTGGATCCACAGCACGCGCGAGTAGCGGAACAGGAACGGAGAGACCGCGACCAGGAACAGGCATGAGACGAGGTAGATGGAGGCGGCGGTGAAGCCGAGGAGCAGCATGGCGACGATGATGGGGAGGACGGCGGCGATTGCCAGCGCGTAGCTGAAGTACATGGCGCCGACAAAGTAACCCTGCTCGCGCTCGAACTCAAGGCCGCAGACGGGGCAGCGACGGTACATCTTGAAGAGGCCCGCGAATATGGGGCCGGCGGCGCAGCGGGGGCAGCGCTCGCGGATGATGGCGAACAGCTTGTTCACGGCCCCTCGCACGGTTCGTAGGATGGGTGGGTTGCGGCGCTGCCGGCGACGTTGCCGTTGGTACCGGCGGACGCCGGTACCGGCAGCGTGTCGAACGGGTCTTCGACGTCCCGAGCGGCGGTGCGCACCGCCTCGATGGCGCGGGGCAGGTCCTTGCCTTCCTGCTGGTAGAGTTTCTCGAACCGGGCCAGGTCCGTGACATAGAGGACACTCTGCAGGATCACGGCGTTGTTCAGTCTGGCCCGGCTGAATGAGGCATAGCGGTGCTTCGGTGTCCCGGTCACTGCGTCAGCCCACCGCCGCCTGCTTTCGGCGAAGACCTGTTCCCGGCGGCGCAGCTTCTCGGCGTCGGGTATCGGCTCGGCGTACAGCGCCCGCAGGCACCGTGTCAGCTCCATCATGGCGCCCGAGAACTCGACCTCTTCCCGCCACTCCCGGCGCGCGGACCTGGCTTCGGGGCTCTCCGGGCCGAGGCGCCGTGTGAAAAACTCGATGGCGCCGCGTTTCCCGACGAAGTTGGCGAGGCTCTCGTTGAACGCCACCGAGCCGGGCACGAACAGGGTGTTGTGCAACAGCTCGTGCAGCACGACGTCCGCCAGACTCACGCGGTCGAGCTTGAGCAGGCGCCCGAGCAGCGGGTCGTCGAACCAGCCCAGGGTGCTGAAGGCGCCGGCCGGTCGGATGTGGGTGTCGTGTCCCTGGGCCGCCAGGGCGCCGGCTTCCTCGCGAGCGTCCGCGCCGTCGAAGAAGCCCTTGTAGGGCATGTGGCCGACGAACGGGAACCACCAGGTGTAGGGCTCGAAGGAGGTCTTGGGCACGGCGGAGAGCACGTGCAGCAGCACCGGGCGGTCGACCTGGGAATAGGAAGCGTAGCTGCCGCCGACGTTCAGTTGAAGCTCGTTCGCGGCGAAGTCCCGCAACTCCAGCACCATCTCGAGCTTGCGCCGAACGTCCGGCGTGACTCCGTCCTCGGCCAGCACCGTGGTGATGGGCGTCCGGCGCCACAGGATGCGTCCCTCTTCGTAGGCCGCGCGGATGTAGTATCCCGGCGCACAGCCGCCGAGGAACAGCAGCATGCAGGCTCCGATGAATCGCTTGAACGTTGCCGCCATGTCACTACTCCCGGCCGTCGCGGTCAGCGATCCGCCGCCATGTCCCCCGCCTCCGCGCCTCCGCTCCCTTCCCCCTGAAACTGCAACTGGTGCAGCCGGTAGTACACGCCGCCCTTCTCCATCAACTCGGCGTGGGAGCCCATCTCGCGGATGACGCCGCGGTGGAAGACCAGGATGCGGTCGGCGTTGCGTATGGTGGACAGGCGGTGGGCGATGACCAGGCAGGTGCGGTTGGCCATGATCTTCTCGAAGGCGCCCTGCACCAGGAACTCGGTCTCGGTGTCGACGCTGGAGGTTGCCTCGTCCAGCACCAGGATCTCGGGATCGAGGACGAACATGCGCACCAGCGCCAGGAGCTGGCGCTGGCCGGCCGAAAGGTTGTTGCCGCGCTCGCGCACGGCGGCGCGCAGGCCGCCGGGCATGCGCCGGATGAAACCCTCGGCGTTGGCGCTGCGCACGGCCGCGCGGATGCGTTCCTCGGGGATCGACTCGTTGCCCAGTTTGAGATTGGAGAGGATGTCGCCCGAGAACAGGAAGACGTCCTGCAGCACGGTTCCCATGTGACGCCGCAGGTCGTCCAGCTCCCACTCGCGCACGTCCCGGCCGCCCAACCGGACCGCGCCGCTGTCCACGTCGTAGAACCGGCTCATGAGCTTGATCGTGGTGGTCTTGCCCGAGCCGGTGGCGCCGATGACCGCCACCCGCTCGCCCGGCTCGATCCTGAAGGACACGCCCTTGAGCACCGGGTCGTTGGGACGGTAGCTGAACCACACGTTGTCGAATTCCACCGCGGCGTGGACGGGATGGTTCCCGGCCGGCTCCGGGGTCGCCCGGGTAGCGGGCGCGGCAGGCGCGGGGTTGCCGGTCGCGGGCGAGTCCGCCATCCGTGTGCCGGATGCGGCGGCGGCAATGGCGGACGCACCGCTGGCCTCGGCGGCGGGGACGGGCGCGGCGTCAGGTGGTGCCTGTAGGGCGCGAACCGGCGCGGCGGCAGCCGTTGGCGTGGCGCCATCGCCGTCGCCCGCAACCGCTTCCGTACGCCGTCCCGACTGCTCCGGCGCCGTGTCGAGCAGCTCGAAGATGCGTTCGGCGGCGGTCATGGCCGCCTGGATCACGGCGTACTTGTTGCTGAAGTCGCGCAGCGGCACGAACAGCCGGCGAATGTACTCGCTGAAGGCCACGAAGGTGCCGATGCCCACGACCCCCTGCAGCACCTCGCCGCCGCCGTACCACAACAGCAGCGCGATGCTCAGGGAGCCCGCGGCCTCCACCATGGAGAACAGCGACGCCTCGTAGACGTTGGAGCGCTTGATGGCGTCGCGGTGGGAGCGGTTGAGGTCGTCGAACTCCTCGAAGCTCCGCTCCTGCCGGTTGAAGAGCTGGATCACGGCCATGCCCGGGATCGCCTCGCCCAGGTAGGCGTTGACCCGGGCGATACGCGTGCGGATGAGGCGGTAGGTCTGCCGCGCCTTGAGGCGGAAGACGTTGATGCCGATCAGCAGGAACGGGATCAGCGCCAGCGACACGAGCGCCATCCCCACGTGCAGCGACATCATGATGGCGACGATGACCGCGATGAGGACCAGGTCGGCCACCAGGTTCATGGCGCCGGCGGCGAACATCTCCTGCAGCACCTCCACGTCCGTGGTCATGCGCGTCATGAGCCGGCCCACCGGGTTGCGGTCGAAGTAGCTCATGGGCAGGCGCTGCACGTGGGAGAAGAGCTCGACGCGCAGGTCGGCGAGGCACCGCTGCGCCACCTTCATGGACAGGTAGTACTGGAAGAAGAAGGTCCCGGCCTCCGCCGCCAGCGCCCCGGCGAACAAGAGGCCGGTGGTCATGAGCGTGAGGCCGTCGCCCGCGCTGACGGCGTCGATGCCGATCTTGAGCAGCAGCGGCTGGGCCAAGTTGAAGCCCTGGTGCACCGGCAGGAGCAGCAGCGACAGGAAGAAGAGTCTGCGGTGCGGGCGCACGAAGCGCCACAGACGCAAGGCCAGCGCCAGGTCGTAGGCCTTGCCGGAGATGCTCTGTTCTTCCGGCGCGTTCACGGCCGCGCTGCTCCTTGACCCTCCACCCGCGCGCATGTCCCTACAACTCCTCCAGCTCGGCCGACATCTGCTGGCGCCGGTACATCTGCGCGTACAGGCCGTCGGCGCGCAGCAGCGATTCGTGGTCGCCGCGCTCGACGATGCGGCCCTCGTCCAGCACCAGGATCTCGTCGGCTTGCCTGATGACCGCCATGCGGTGCGAGATGATGATGCAGGTCTTGCCCTTGAGCACGCTCTCGAAGCTGTCGAGGATGCGCTGCTCGGTGTGCGCGTCCACGCTCGACAGGCAGTCGTCCAGGATCAGGTAATCGGGATTCGCCAGGATGGCCCGGGCCAGGGTCGCCCGCTGCTTCTGGCCGCCGGAGAGAGTGATGCCCCGCTCTCCCACCCGGGTGTCGAGGCCGTCCGGGAAGACCTCCACCTCGCTCTCCAGATCGGCCACGTCCAGGACGCGGCGCACCTGCTGCTCGCTGGCATCCGCGTCGCCGAACTTGAGGTTGTCCTGGATGGAGGTGGAGAAGAGGAAGGGGTCCTGCGGCGCGTAGCCGATGGCACCGCGCAGCTCTTCCAGTGACAGCGCGCGGAGGTCCACCCCGCCCATGCGGATGGTGCCGGAGGAGACGTCGTGGAGGCGCGGGATCAGGTGCGTCAACGTGCTCTTGCCCGCGCCGGTGCGTCCGACGATGGCGACCTTGCGGCCCGGCGGCACCTCGAAGCTGATGTCCTTGAGCACCGCGTCGCCGTCGGCGCCGCCGTTGTAGCCGAACGACACGCGATCGAACTCGATGCCCCGTTCCTTGTCGCGCAAGGGCACCGGATGCTCGGGGTCGGCGATGGCCGGCTCCACCTCGAAGATCTCCTCAAGCCGGTCCATGGCGGCGCGCCCGCGCTCGAGCAGCGAGAGCATCCAGCCGAAGGCCGCCATGGGCCACGCGAGCACGTTCAGGTAAAGGATGAACGCCACCAGGTCGGCCACGCCGCTCTGCTCGCGCATGATGAGCCAGCCGCCGTACCACAGCACCACCAGCACGGTGAGGCCGTGCAGCGCCACCATCACGGGGTTGATCATGCCGCGGCAGCGGGCGAGGTCGAGGCTGCGCATTTGGTACTCGTCGTTCATAACGGCGAAGCTGCCGGTCTGGGGCTCCGCCTGCACGTACGCCTTGACCACGTGCATGCCGCTCAGGTTCTCCTGCACGTGGGCGCTCATGCGCGACATCTGCCGCTGGACCCGCAGCGACGCCCGCCGGATACGCCCGCGGAACTGCTTGAACACGACCGCCAGGAGCGTCAGGCACGCGCCCACCGCCAGCGTCAACTGCCAGTTCATGGCGAACATGAACACCGCCGCGTAGACCAGGTAGAGCGGCGTGTTCACCAGGTTGAGGAAGCCGGGGCCCAGGAGCATGCGCACGGCGTTGATGTCGTTGACCGCCCGCGACATGAGGTCGCCGGTCTTCTGGGCCTGGTAATAACCGAGGGGAAGCTTCTCCAGGTGCGCGAAGAGGTCGTTCCGCAGGTCGTACTCGACGTTCCGGCCGGCGTTGAAAATGATGGAGCGGGCAACGCCGCGCAGGAGCCCGCCGCCCGCCGCGGCCAGGGCGATCAGCAGCACATAGCCGCCCAGCTCGGAGTCGGGATCGCCGCGCTCGATGACGTCGATGGCCCCACGCACCCACCACGGCACCACCATGAGCAGGCTGGTGGTGCCGATGAGGCACACCCCGCCCGCCAGGTAACGGCGCCAGTAGCGCCACAGATAGTCGATCAACCGTCCGATGCCGGCCATGTGGAAGAAACGGCCCCCCTGAGAATTCGGGTAGTTGGACGTCTTGCGGGAGGTGGGCCGCCGCAAAGGCGCTCGATTTAATTTAGCCAACGCGCCAACGGATTACCAATCGCGTTCCCGGCCACCCGGGAAGGCTTAATCTTGACAATTCCACCGTGAATTGATATTCCAGTTTCGTTGGTAATTTGGTTTTTCCTTTGAAATCGCAGTTATCGTCAGTTGCACCCAAGAGGCCGTCACCGCCCGAAAGCGGCGGCTTCGGGGGCACGAGCAGGACCCGCACATGGCTGAGCTTGAATCCCCACACCAGAGCCGCCTGTACTCGGATCTGGCCCCGCTCTACGACAAGACGTTCGCGAGGTTCTTCTACGCGCGCGAACGGACGGTCATAGAGGACCTGAACATACCCAAGGGGGCCGAGATCCTGGAGGTGGGCGTCGGAACCGGCGCCTCGTTCCCCGCCTACCCGCGTGGCTGCCACGTGGTCGGCGTCGACCAAGCCCCCCTCATGCTCGCCCAAGCCCGCGAGAAGATCGCCAAGAACGGCTGGCGCCATCTCGAAGTCAAGGAGATGGACGCCTTGAACCTTGATTTCCCCGACAACGCCTTCGACTACGTGACGGCGTTCCACGTGGTCACGGTGGTGCCCGATCCGATCCGGATGATGGCCGAGATGCGCCGCGTCTGCCGGCCCGGCGGCACCATCTGCATCGTCAACCACTTCACCACCGAATCCCGCTTCTGGGGTCCCATCACCAAGTCCCTCGACCCCATCACCCGCCGGCTCGGCTGGAGCACCCACCTCAAGCTCAAGCCGTTCCTCGAGGACACCGGCTTCACCGGGTGCAAGGCCTACCGGTTCTCGCGCTTCTCGCTGTACACGGTGGTGGTGGGGACGAACGAGAAGGAATAGAGAGACCCCGCGCCTGCCCCCCGATCAGGCTGGATCCCGCCCGATATCGGCCAATCCGATTGCGGTCACGCGCTCCGCGAGCGGGAACCGCTGCTCCCCTGGATAAACGATGAACAGGTGGTCGAGCTTGAGATCGGCCAGCACCACGTGCATCGACTTCGTCATTCTCGGGCTGTCCGTCAATTTGCATTCGTAGCCGATGCGCCGGCCGCCGTCGAGCACCAACACGTCGAGTTCCGCTCCGCCATGGGTGGCCCAGAACCAGCAGCGCCGCTCACCGTGGACCGCGGCGATCTCCTCGACACAGAGACCCTCCCACGAAGCCCCGTGCCCGGGATGGGACTCCACATCGCGTTGCCGCTCCAGACCCAGCAAGGCATGCAGCACGCCGCTGTCCCGAACATAGACCTTCGGTGTTTTCACCAGGCGCTTGCCTACGTTCTCGAACCAGGGATGCAATTGGCGGATCAGATAGGCGCCGGTGAGCAGATCGAGATGCCGGCGCACCGCATTCTGCGATATCGCCAGCGAAGAACCGACCGCGGAAGCGTTCCAGCGCTGCCCGTGCAGATGGGCCGTCATGGTCAGGAAACGGCGCATGGCGGCGGGCGCCATCTCGAAACCCCACCGGCGGAGGTCCCGCTCGACAAAGGTTTGCACAAAGCTGTCTCGCCAAGCGAAGCTGTCCTCATCCGAATCCGCCAGGAACGACGGCGGAAGCCCGCCGCGAAGCCACAGTCGGTCCCGGCTCGCGGAACCGCCCTCGGCCATGCGAAACCCCGCCATGGAGACCAGCTCGACCCTGCCGGCGAGCGTCTCCGAAGCGCCGCGTACGATTTCCGGCGCTGCGCTGCCCAGGAGCAGAAACCTGGCCGGAAGCGGTTGCCGGTCCAGGAGGACGCGCAGCAGAGGAAGAAGATCCACGCGCAACTGAATCTCGTCCAGGACAACGAGCCCCCGCAGACGCTCCAGCACCAGCTTGGGCGTCGCCAACCGGGCCACATCGGTGGGGTCCTCAAGATCGAAATACTCTGCGTCCTGGCGGCTGGCGATGCGGCGTGCGACCGTCGTCTTGCCCGACTGACGCGGGCCCAGGAGTACCACGCCACGGCTGCGTCCCAAGGCTCCCGTGACCTGGGACTCGATGGCACGTCGTTCAATGAAGGGCATTTCCTTGAAAATTACCGCGGCGGCGATAGATTTTCAAGGATGCGTGGGTTCACCAGCGCACTCCCTCCACCGGCATCTCCGTCCTCTCCCGTCACCCTCACCTTCCGGCCCTCGATGACGAGCCGGCCTTCGCTGTAGAGCTGGATGGCGCGCGGATAGATGCGGTGCTCCTGCGCCAGGATACGCTGGGCGAGGGTTTCCTCGGTGTCGTCGGGAAGGACGGGGACCACGGCCTGGATGATGATGGGGCCTTCGTCGCAGCCTTCGCTGACGAAGTGGACGGTGCAGCCGGCGAAGCGGACGCCGTACTCGATGGCCTGGCGCTGGCCGTGGAGACCGCCGAAGGCGGGAGACAGGGCGGGGTGGATGTTCATGATGCGGTTGGGAAAGCTCTGCACGAAGTACGGCGACAGCAGACGCATGAATCCGGCCAGGACCACGAGCTCCACGCCCTGACTCTTGAGATGCTCCACCACCACCTGGTCGTAGGCATCCCGGGACGGGTGGCCGCGATGGTCGATGACCGTGGTGGGGATGCGATGGTTGCGGGCGCGGATGAGCCCGTAGGCGCTTTCCCGGTTGCTGACCACCGTGCGGATCTCGGCATCCAGGCCGTCTTGTTCGATGGCATCGATGATGGCCTGGAGATTGGTGCCGCCGCCTGAGAGCAGCACGCCGACGGGGACGTTGTGCTTCATGTTGGTGCTCGCTTGTCTGTAAACTCGACGGACCGCCCGGCCGGGAAATGCTGTATCGGAGTTGAAGAGTCCCGAGGCTGCTCCAGCGCCGATACAGGCATGAACCGGACGTCATCGTGATGATGATATCTAACACATGGAGGCCCTAAGCTTGACATGCTACACTCGAACCGCTGCGCCCCACCACGAGAGTCGCGTATGGGAACGCTGCTGATCAAGTCACCAACGGCTTATGGAGGTGAAGCGTGAGGATGACCGGATTCGCCTTGATCCTGACCATGGCCCTTACCCCAGGTTGTGCGCCGGTGGCGGTAGGTACCGCCGCCGCGATCTGGTACAGCATCCAGGGCAAGGAGTGGTGCCAGGAGACCAGGAAAAGGCCTGACCTAGAGGCCAAGCTGAAGGATGAAAAGTTCCGGGATTACTTCGAGCAAACCTGCGGCAAGCCCGACTCGCCCGCCAAAGGCCAGTGAGGGGTATCCCAACCGACCCCGGCGCGTCCGGGCCGGAACCCGTCGCACCCTACCTCATGAAGGAGACGCCGCGGCGTCCCTTGCGGATCTCGCCGATGACGGCGTAGGGCTCGCGGCGGCGGCGCAGCGCGCGTTCCACGCCGGGGGCGTCTTCGGCCCCCACCACCAGGGCCATGCCGATGCCGTTGTTGAAGGTGCGGTCCATCTCGGCCTGCTCCACGTGGCCCAGCCGTGCGATGAGATCGAGGACCGGAGGCACGGGCCAGCTTCCGCGTCGAAGCCACGCGCGCATGCCGACCGGCAGGACGCGCGGCAAGTTCTCCACCAAACCGCCGCCCGTGATGTGCGCGATACCCTTGACGCGGTGCCGGGCGCCGAGTGCGCGGATGAGCGATGCGTAGATCCGGGTCGGCGTCAGCAACTCGTCCGCCAGGGATTTCCCCAGGTCCGCCACCCTCGACTTCAACTTGAGCCCCGCCGTATCCAGCAGGACCTTGCGCGCCAGCGAATACCCGTTGCTGTGGAGCCCGCTGGACGGCAGGCCGATGATCACGTCGCCGGCGCGCACCGCGCGCGGGTCGGGTATGCGGTCCTTCTCCACGACGCCGACGCTGAAACCCGCCAGGTCGTACTCGCCGTCCGCGTAGAAGGACGGCATCTCCGCGGTCTCGCCGCCCAGCAGCGCGCATCCGGCCTGGCGGCAGCCTTCCGCCACGCCGCCCACCACCGCCCGGAAGGTGGCTGGCCTGAGCTTGCCGGTGGCGAAATAATCGAGGAAGAACAGCGGCTCGGCGGCCTGGGGGAGAATGTCGTTCACGACCATGGCCACGAGATCGATGCCCACGGTGTCGTGGCGGTCGGCCATGAAGGCGATCCTGAGCTTGGTGCCCACCCCGTCGGTGGAGGAGACCAGGACCGGGTGCCGGGCGCGCACGCGTGAAAGATCGAAGAGCCCGCCGAACCCGCCGATGCCGCCCATGATCCCGGGCCGCGCGGTCTTGCGGGCCATCGACGCGATGGAACGCACCAGCCGGCCCGCTCCCTCGATGTCGACGCCGGCGTCCTTGTAGGTGAGCTTCGCCACCACCACCTACTGCTGCTGCCCTTGCTGCAGCATCTCCAGCGCCCGGCGCGCCGCTTCCTGCTCCGACTGCTTCTTGCTGCGGCCCTCTCCCTGGCCCACCAGGTGGCCGCCCACGCGGATCTCCGTCTCGAAGCACTTGTCGTGGCTCGGGCCGGTCTCGCGCACCAGCAGGTAGGTGGGCGGGACGCGGTAGAGCCGCTGGCTGAGTTCCTGGAGACGGGTCTTGTAGTCGTCGAGACCCAGGCCGGTGTGGTCCAGGTCGGCCGCGAAGTGCCGCTCCACCACCGGCTTCACGGCGTCGTAGCCGGCCTCCCGGTAGATGCCGCCCAGCAATGCCTCCAGCGAGGCCGACAGGATCGACTCCTTGCGCCGGCCACCGGTGCGCTCCTCGCCTTTCCCCATCCGCAGCCTGGGGCCGACGTCGATGGCGCGCGCCTTTTCCGCCAGCACCTTCCGGTTCACCAGCGACGCGCGCATGCGCGACAGGTCGCCCTCGCTCTTCTGCGGGAACCGTTGCATGAGCATGTCGCTGATGACCAACCCCAGGACGGCGTCACCCAGGAACTCCAGGGTCTCGTTGTGGGCTTCCATGCCGCCGCCGCAGGAGACGTGGGTCAGGCAGCGGTTGAGCAGCAAGGGGTCTCGGAAACAGTAGCCGAGGGCGTTCTGGAAACGGGCCAGATCCGTGTGGTCCTCGGTCAGCATCGAGCCTCTCCCCGGAGCCGGCCTTGCGACCACTCCTGGAGCGTGACGGGGACCTCACGGTGCACCAGGTCGGGACCGCCGGGAAACAGCACCGGCAGGTAGTTGCGGCTGTAGCCCTTGAGCCATCCCGGCTCGCCGGCCACCGGCTCTTCCGCCAGCACCGACACATGGCTCCCCACCTGGCCGCGGTAGAACTCCTGCTTCTTGCGCGCGCCCAGCTCCCGCGCCCGGCGCGAGCGTTCCTTCTTCTCGGCGGGGGGCACCTGGTCCGGCATGCCGGCCGCGGCGGTACCGCGGCGGGACGAATAGGGAAACACGTGGAAGTAGGTCAGCGGCAGCCCGGCCAGGAAGTCCAGCGACGCGGCGAAGACACCTTCGCCCTCTCCCGGGAAACCCACGATGACGTCCGTGCCCAGGGCGGCCCGCGGCAGCTTGCCGCGCGCCCGCGCCATCAACCGGGCGAAGTAGGCGGTGTCGTAGTTGCGCCGCATGCGCTTGAGGATGCCGTCGTCCCCCGCCTGCACGCACACGTGCAGGTGCGGGCAGACCACATCCGAATCCGCCATCACCGACAACAGGTCGTCCGTGACCTCCCGCGGGTCCAGCGAACTCAGGCGCAGCCGGGAGATCAACCCACTGCCGGCAATGCGCCGCACCAACTCGCTCAGCGAGACCCGCGGCGCCAGATCGTGGCCGTATCCGCCGAGATGGATTCCCGTGAGCACGATCTCCGAGAAACCGGCGTCCGCCAGACCGCGCACCTGTTCCAGCACGCGCTCCGGCGGGACGCTGCGGCCGCGCCCGCGGGCCGTGGGGATGATGCAGTAGCTGCACGCGAAGTTGCATCCTTCCTGCACCTTGAGGAACGCCCGGGTGCGGCCCAGGAAACGCCGGGCACCCAGGACGCCGACGCCGCGCTCGTCGCGGGGATTCCCGACGGAGACGGCGGGGCCGGCGCCGGCTGCGGCTTCGGTGACGTAGCGCGCCAGCTCGTCCATGCGGTTGAGGCCCACCACGCGGTCCACGCCCGGAACGCGGGACACCTCTTCGGGACTCACCTGCGCGTAGCACCCGGTGACCACCACCCGCGCCGCCGGGTTGTGCCGCTTGGCCTTGCGCACGAGCTGGCGCGCCTCCCAGTCGGCGCGGTCCGTGACCGTGCAGGTGTTCACGACGTACACGTCGGCCTGTTCTTCGAACGGAACGAACGCGCAGGACTCCCGCGCCAGCCGCTCCTGGATCACGGCGCTGTCGTACTGGTTGATCTTGCAACCGAGCGTCTTGATGGCTACGCGCATCGGTTCTCCACGACAGGGCCGCGGTCATCCCGCGGCGCTTCGACCTCCGCATGGCCGGCCGCCCTGTCGATCCAGCCGCCGCCGAGCACCTCGTCGCCGCGATAAAACACCGCGGCCTGGCCGGGGCTGACGGAAGGAATCGGGTCGGTTGGGCGCACCTCCACCGTATCATCGTCCAACGGCCGCAGCGTGCAGGGCGCCGGCTGCGAACGGTAGCGAATCTGCACCTCCGCGTCCGTCTCCCCTTCCGGGGGCGGCGCGATCCAGTTGAGGCGGCTCGCGCTGAAGACCCCCGTACCCAACTCTTCGCGCGCACCCACCACCACCCGCCTTGCGTCCGCGTCGATGCGCAACACGTACAACGGCCGCGTGGCCGCGATGCCGAGGCCCCTTCTCTGGCCCACGGTATAGCGATGAATGCCGTCGTGACGGCCGAGCACGCGGCCGCTGCTGTCCACGATCTCCCCCGCGCCGAGTTGTCCGGCACCGGCCATGGACGCCACCACCGTCCGGTGGTCCCCGAGGCAGATGTCCTGGCTCTCGGGGCGCTCGGCCACCGGCAACCCCAGCTCACGCGCCTTGGCGCGCACGGCATCCTTGTGAAGTCCCCCCAACGGGAACACGATGCGTTCGAGCTGGCTGGGCGAAAGGGCGAAGAGAAAGTACGACTGGTCCTTGTTCCGGTCCGCGCCGCGCATCAGCCCCGCCTGGCCGCGGCCGTGGGCGACGCGGGCGTAGTGGCCCGTGGCCACGCGCTCAATGCCGCGGGGCTGCGCCCACGCCAGCAGCCGCTCGATCTTGAACTCGCGGTTGCAGGCGACGCAGGGATTGGGCGTGGCGCCTTCCAGGTAGCTCCGGGCGAAGGGCTTCACCACGGCCTCGCGAAAGTCGCCGCGCTGGTCCAGCACCGTGTGGGGAATCCCCAGCAGGGAGGCCACCTCTTCCGCGCCTCGATGGTCGGAGCAGTTGCGCGGCCCCAGGTTCCGCCCCTCCCACAGGCGCAACGACACCCCCACCACGTCGTACCCCTGCTCCAGCAGCAGAGCGGCCGCCACCGAACTGTCCACACCCCCGCTCATGGCCACCGCCACCTTCTTGTCCGTTGCTGCCGTCACATTGCTCTCTCAGTTCTTGTATCGGCGGACCTCTTTGTCCTCTTCCCGCTGCCGCTCCTCCAGCCCACCCTGCTTGGCATCCAGCTCGTTCACCCGCGCCTCCAGCTTGTGGATGTGGTCGGCCAACTGGCCCAAGGACTTGGCCGTAGGGTCGGGCAAGCGGTCGTGGTCCAGGGCGATCTGGTGTTCGACCGGATCCCGGTGCACGCCGTCGCCTTCCACCACCTTCCCGGGCACGCCCACCACCGTGGAGTTGGGCGGCACGTCCTTCACCACCACCGAGCCCGAACCGATCTTGCTGTTCCGCCCCACCACCACCGGGCCCAGCACGGTGGCGCCGGCGCCGATGATGACGCAGTCCCGTACCGTGGGGTGGCGCTTCTCCTTGCGCAGGCTGATGCCGCCCAAGGTCACGCCCTGGTACAACGTCACATCGTCGCCGATCTCGGCGGTCTCGCCGATGACCACTCCCATGCCGTGATCGATGAAGAACCGATGCCCGACGGTGGCGCCCGGATGGATCTCGATGCCGGTGAAGAAACGGCTCAGGTGGCTCAGGAAGCGCCCGAGATTCCTCCAGCCGCCGTGCCACAGCCGGTGGGCGACGCGATGGCAAAGCAGCGCGTGCACGCCGGGATAGCTGAGCAGAACCTCGCCCAGGTTCCGCGCCGCGGGGTCGCGCTCGAAGGCGACGCGCACGTCCTCTTTCAGAAGACTCCACATCGGCGGCTCCCGTGGAAGATCCGGGCGGAACGGCCGCGGATCCTTCCGTTCAGGACGCGGGCGATGCCGCGGAATGGGCCTTCCCGGCGCGGCCCTTGCCCGCGGGGCCCCTCTTCTTTCGGTCCTTGTAGAGCTTGTAGTCGATGCTGTCGACCAGCGCCTGCCAGCTCGCCTCGATGACGTTGTGGGAAACGCCCACCGTGCCCCACTGGCCGTGGCCGTCACCCGACTCGATGAGCACCCGGACGGCGGCGCTGGTGCCCTCCCCCGACGACAGCACCCGGACTTTGTAGTCCAGCAGCTCCACTTCCTCCAGGGACGGATAGAAGCCGGTGAGGGCCTTGCGCAGGGCCTGGTCCAGCGCGTGCACCGGACCGCTGCCCAGGGCGGCGGCGTGCTCCATCACGCCGTTCACCTCCACCTTGACCGTGGCCTCGGACAGCGGTGCCTCGTTTTCCACCCGCTTTTCGTCGATGACCCGGAATCCGTCGAGGCGGAAGTTGCGCTTCTTCTTGCCCAAGGCCTCCTGGATCAACAGCTCGAAGGAAGCCTCCGCGGCCTCGAACTCGTAGCCCTGGCTCTCCAGCTCCTTGATGCGGTTGAGGATCTGGTGCACGGCCGTGTCCTGGCCGTTCAGGTCGATGTCGTATTCCCGCGCCTTGTAGACGATGTTGCTCCGGCCCGACAGGTCGGACACCAGGACACGCTGGCGGCTCCCCACCAACTCCGGCTCGATGTGCTCGTAGGTCTCGCGGTTCTTGATGATGCCCGAGACGTGGAGGCCGCCCTTGTGCGCGAACGCGCTGTCGCCCACGTAGGGCTGGCGCTTGTTGGGCACCACGTTGGCCAGTTCGTACAGCAGGTGCGAGATCTCCCGCAGCCGCCGCAACTGCGACGTCCGCACGATCTTGTGGCCCTGTTTCAACTGGAGGTTGGGCAGCACCGAGCACAGGTTCAGGTTGCCGCAGCGCTCGCCGAAGCCGTTGATGGTGCCCTGGATCTGGCGCACGCCGTTCTCCACCGCCGTCATGGTGTTGGCCACCGCCAGCTCGCCGTCGTTGTGGCAATGGACCCCCAGCGGCGTCTTCAACTCCTCCTTGGCCCGCGCCACCGCCGCGCCGATGTCGGCGGGCAGGCCGCCGCCGTTGGTGTCGCACAGCACGATCCAGTCGGCGCCGCCCTCCTCGGCCGCCTTGAGGCACTCCAGCGCGAACTTCGGATTGTTGCGGTAGCCGTCGAAGAAGTGCTCGGCGTCGAACATCACCTCGTCGACGTGCTTCTTCATGTAGGCGATGGAATCGGCGATCACCTCCAGATTGGCCTTCTGGCTGATGCGCAGGTCGTCGCGCACGTGCAGGTCCCAGGTCTTGCCCACCAGCGTCACCACCGGGGTCTTGGCCGCCAGCAAGAGCTTCAGGCTGGCGTCCTGGGAGGGTTTCACCGACGGCCGGCGGGTGGTGCCGAAGGACGCGATCCGGGTCTTCCTGAGGTCCAGCTTCGACACCTCCTTGAAGAACTCGGCGTCGCGCGGGTTGGAACCGGGATAGCCGCCCTCGATGTAGTGGATGCCCAGCTCCACCAGGCTCTCGGCGATGCGCAGCTTGTCCTTCAGGCTGAAGGAGACATCCTCGCTCTGGCACCCGTCGCGCAGGGTGGTATCGTACAGCAACAAATTACTCATTACTCATGCCCTCACCTGCCCTTCGATCAGCGAAGCGTGCAGCGTATCCACGGCCCTGTGGCTGTCCTCCTCGTTCACCACCACCGACACCTTGATCTCGGAGGTCGAGATCATCTCGATGTTGATGGACTGGTCGGCCAGCGCCTTGAACATCCTCGCGGCTACGCCCGCGTTCGTTCTCACCCCCACGCCCACCACCGACACCTTGGCTACGCGGGTATCGGAGGCCACCCCCTTAGCTTGGATCAAGGACGCGGTTTTTTCAATCAATTCCATGGCCTTGGTATGGTCCTTCCTGGGCACCGTGAAGGTCACGTCGGTGGTGCCGTCCTCGCTCGCGTTCTGGATGATCATGTCCACGACGATGTTGGCGTCCGCGATGGGGCCGAAGATCTGCGCCGCAAGGCCGGCGCGATCCGGCACCCCGCGGATAGTGATCTTGGCTTCGTCGTTGTCGCAGGTCACTGCCGAAACCAGAACCGAATCCATCTGTTCTTCCTCCTCGACCAGCCAGGTGCCCTCCACGTCGTTGAAACTCGAGCGCAGGTGCACCGGGACGCCGAACTTCTTCGCCAGCTCCACCGAGCGGATCTGCAGCACCCGGGCGCCCATGCTGGCCATTTCCAGCATTTCGTCATACGTAATGCGATCCAGCTTCCGTGCGCGCGCGCACACGAAGGGATCCGCCGTGTAGATGCCGTCCACGTCCGTGTAGATCTCGCACACCGCGGCGTTCAGGGCGGCGGCCATGGCCACGGCGCTCGTGTCCGAGCCGCCGCGCCCCAGAGTGGTGATGTTGTCGTCCTCGTCCACACCCTGAAAGCCCGCCACCACCACCACCTCCCGGCGCTCAAGCGACTCCAGCACACGGGTGGCGTCGATGCTCTTGATGCGCGCCCGGCCGTACACGTTGTCGGTGGCGATGCGCACCTGGTGCCCGAGAAACGAGCGCGCCGGTTGTCCCAAGTCCTTGAGCGCCAGCGCCAGGAGCGCGCACGACACCTGCTCTCCCGACGCCAGGAGCACGTCGATCTCCCGGTCGTCCACGTGCGCCGAAACCTGGTTGGCCAGGTTCAGCAGACGGTTGGTCTCGCCGGACATGGCCGACACCACCACCACCACGTCGTTCCCCGCCGCGCGCGCGGCGGCCACGCGCCTGGCGACGTTGCGGATGCGTTCCACCATGCCGACGGAGGTGCCGCCGTATTTCTGTACGATCAATCCCATCACTCGACTCCGCTTGCCTACGCCTCGCCACGCCCGTCCCGAGCCTTGTCGAAGGGCCCGGGACCGATGGGATCGCCTCGCCGCAGCGCGGCCACCAATTCCTCGTACCGCGTGCCGTGCGCGGCGAAGCGCAGCTCCCGCCGGTCCTCGTCCACGTAGCGGAAGGCCACGGCGAGGAACTCCTCCACGCCGACGGCGTCCAGGCGCTCGAACCACTCGATGACGCACACGCTGCCGGACGCGAAGTATTCTTCCAGGTGCAGGTCTTCCATCTCCGCGCCTGGGGCCACGCGGAAGAGGTCCACGTGGACCAGCGGCACCCGTCCCTCGTACTCGTTGATGAGCGTGAAGGTGGGGCTCCGCACCCAACTGTTCCGGCCCACCGCGAGCCCCTCGGCAAGACCGTGGACGAAGCAGGTCTTGCCACTGCCGAGATCGCCCGTGAGCCCCAGGATCTCGCCGCCGCCGAGCAGGCCGCCGAGGGTCCGCCCCAGGGCCCGGGTGGCCTCTTGCGAGCCCGTCGTGATTCGATATGCGTTGGCCGTCATCCCTGTACCAGTTCCCGGATCTGCATCAGTTCCTTGATGGTGCGCGGCAACTCGTCGACGAGGTCCGAAGCGATCAGTCCCACGCCGCCGCGATCATCCGCGACCCGGTCCCCGGCGTGTCCGTGGAGATACACCCCCAAGCGCATCGCGTCGCGAGGGGCCAGTCCCTGCGCCAGAAAGCCGGCGATGATCCCCGCCAGGACGTCGCCCATGCCCCCGGTGGCCATGCCGGCATTGCCCGTGGGGTTGATGGAGACCCGGCCCTCGGGGGTGGCCATGACCGTGCGCGCCCCCTTGAGCACCAGGTAGCAGCGGTGCTCCGCGGCAAAGGCGCGGGCGATGCCGATGCGGTCGGCGTTGACCGCCGATGCATCCATGCCGGTGAGCCGGCCCATCTCGCCGGGATGCGGCGTCAGCACCGGGGGGACGCGCGCCTCCTTCAGGCGGCCGATGTCCGCCGCCAGGTTGTTGAGCCCGTCGGCGTCGATGAGCCACGGCAGGGTGCAATGCTCCAGCAGCGTTTCCAGCGTCCGTCGCGCGCCGTCGTGGACGCCCACGCCCGGGCCGAAGAGGACCGCGTTCCCACGCTCCGCCAGCCCGTCCCAATCGGCCGCCCCCAGCGCCGGCCACTGTTCCGCGCCCGGCTCGCCCAGGGCCTCGGTCATGGGCTCTACCAGGGCGCCCGCCAGGATGTCGTTAAGGCCCCGGGGCGCCGCCAGCGTCACCAGCCCGGTGCCCACGCGCATGGCGCCGCGGCAGCAAAGCACCGCCGCCCCGGTCTTGCCGCGGGAGCCGGCCATCACCAGCAGGTGACCGTAGCTGCCCTTGTGCGAGTCTTCCAGCCGGCGCGGCAGCAGCCACACGAGGTCCGCGGAGTCCAGCAGCTCCGCCGAGGGGGCCACCTCGGCCACGGCCTTGTCCCACAGGCCGATGTCGGCCACCACGAGATCGCCGCAGTAGGTGACTCCGGGGTAGACCACCTGTCCGGTCTTGGGATAGCCGAAGGTCACCGTGATGTCCGCCTGTATCGTCGCACCCAGCGGGCCGCCCTTGTCGGCATCCAGCCCCGACGGGGTGTCCACCGCGACGATGGGCAGACCGGAAGCGTTCATGAGCTCCACCACGTCGGCCAGGAACCCCTCCACCGGCGCGCGCAGGCCGGTGCCCAGGAGCGCGTCCACCAAGAGCCCCTTGTCCTCGATACGCCCGCGCAGGGCGTCCGGATCGCCGCCGGGAATCTCCGTGAACCGGCCGCCCGCGGTGCGGTAGCGCTGGAGATTGGTGGCCGCGTCCGGCGACAGCTCGTCGGCCCGCGCCAGGCATGCCACCTCGCACGGGAACTCCCGCTCGTGCAGCAGCCGCGCCACCACGAGCCCGTCACCGCCGTTGTTGCCCTTGCCCGCCACCACCAGCGCGCCGCGCTTGGCCAGTTGCGACCAGCGCTGGAGGATCACGTCCACCACGCCCTGCCCGGCACGCTCCATGAGCCGCAGGCTGGGGACGCCGTGGGCCTGAATGGTGAGCTCGTCCATGCGGCGCATCTCCGCCGCGGTCACCACGTGCATGAGTCAGTCCCCCGCCGTTTCCGCCCCCGCGATGAGGGCCTTCATCTCCCGTACCGCCTCGACCATCCCCACCATGATGGCCCGGGCGACGATGCTGTGTCCGATGTTGAGCTCCACGATCCCCGCGATGGCGGCGATGGGCGCCACGTTCTCCGTATTGAGGCCGTGCCCGCCGTGGACCTCCAGGCCCAGACCCGCGGCCAGCGTCGCGGCGCGGCGCAGGGCCTCCAGCTCGCGCGCCACCCGGTCCGCAGCGGCGTCGCAGTAAGTGCCCGTGTGCAGTTCCACGGCGTCGGCGCCCAGGTCCCGGCTGGCCTCGAGCTGCCGCGGATCGGGGTCCACGAAGAGACTTACTCGAATGCCGGCGCCGCGCAGGCGCGCCACCACCTCGCGCAACTGGCCCGCCTGGGCGGCTACGTCGAGACCACCCTCGGTGGTCAGCTCCTCGCGCCGTTCCGGCACCAGGCAGGCGTCGTCGGGCCGCAACGCGAGCGCGTGCCGGACCATCTCCCCGGTGCCGGCCATCTCCAGGTTGAGGCCCGCGCTCGAGCGCTCCCGCAGCCGGACCACGTCGTGCTCCTGGATGTGCCGGCGGTCCTCGCGCAGGTGCACGGTGATCAGATCGGCGCCGCCCCGCTCGGCCAGCAGCGCCGCCTCCACCGGGTCCGGGATGTCGATCCTCCGCGCCTGGCGCACGGTGGCCACGTGATCGACGTTGACTCCGAGACGAATCATGCCGGACCCCCTATCCTTCGGAGCCGTTGGTGGAGTGGATCGCGTCGGCGATGCCCTGCGCCAGCCGCCTGATCTCGTCCTCCGACTCGCCCTCGATCATGACCCGCGCCAGCGGCTCGGTGCCGGAGTAGCGCACCAGCACGCGGCCGCGGCCGTCGAGCAGGCTCTCGCTCTCGCTGATGCGCGCCTGCACCTGGTCCATCTCGGAGAGCGGGCGCTTCTCGCGCACCGGCACGTTGACGATCACCTGCGGCAGCTTGCCCATGATCCGGCGCAGCTCGCTCAGAGGCTTCTCCTGCTCGACCATGAGGGCCAGCACCTGGAGCGCGGTCAGGCAGCCGTCGCCGGTGGTGTTGTGGTCCAGGAACACCATGTGCCCCGACTGCTCGCCGCCCAGGTTGTGGCCGCCGCGGCGCATTTCCTCCACCACGTAGCGATCACCGATGGCGGTGCGCAGGACCGCGATGCCGTGCCCGCGCAGGGCGACGTCGAGCCCCATGTTGCTCATCACCGTGGCCACCACCGTGCCCGTGGGCAGCCGTCCGGCCTCCTTCAGCGCGATGGCGCACATGGCCAGCACCTCGTCGCCGTCCACCAATTCGCCCTTGTCGTCGATGAACAGCGCCCGGTCCGCGTCGCCGTCGAGGCACACGGCCAGGTCCGCGCCGTGCTCCAGCAGCGCCGCCCGGGCCGTCGCCGGGGACACCGAACCGCACTCCCGGTTGATGTTGGTGCCGTCGGGGTCCACCGCCACCGGAATCACCTCGGCGCCCAGTTCCGTCAGCACCTCCGGCGCCACCCGGTAGGCGGCGCCGTTGGCGCAGTCCACGACGATCTTGAGGCCCTCCAGGGTCAGGCGGCTGGGGAACGCGCTCTTGAGGAAGTCCACGGTCCTGCCGAGGGCGTCGGCGACGCGAAACGCCTTGCCGATGTCCGTGGCCGCGGGACGGTTTGCCCCGTACTCACCCTCCCGGACCAGCGCCTCCATGCGCTGCTCCCAGGCGTCCGGCAGCTTGAAGCCGTCCCGGGAAAAGAACTTGATGCCGTTGTCCTGGTAAGGGTTGTGCGACGCCGAGATCACCACCCCGGCGTCGGCGCGCATGCTCCGGGTAAGGAAGGCAACGGCCGGCGTCGGCAGCGGACCCACCAGAAGAACGTCCGCGCCCATGGAACAGATGCCGGACGCCAGGGCGGTCTCGAACATGTAGCCCGACAGGCGCGTGTCCTTGCCGATGAGGATCCGGCGCCGGCGCGTGCGTTTCCGCCCCAGGGCGCCGCGCGCCTCCGTGCCGCCGCCGTGACCGCCGACCACGTGCGCGATGGCCCGGCCGAGCCTCAAGGCCGTCTCCGCGGTCATGGGCTCCTGGTTGGCGATGCCGCGGATGCCGTCCGTGCCGAACAGGCGGCGCCGGCCCGGCGCTCCTGGTGGTCTGTCCGAGGTCATGGGCTCCCTTCCGGTGCGCCCGCGCGGATGGCCCCCGCCACGCGAACGGCCCGGCATGTTTCCGCCACGTCGTGGGCGCGGATCATGTGGACGCCGGCGAGCACCGCCGCGGCCGCCCCCGCCAGGCTCCCTTCGAGGCGCGCGTCCGGCGTCCCCTCATCCAGCAGGCGTCCGAGGAACGCCTTGCGGGAAAGCCCCACGAGCACGGGCCGTCCCAGCGACACCAAGGTGTCCAGGCGCCGCAGCAACTCCAGGTTGTGGCCCATGTCCTTGCCGAAGCCGATACCGGGGTCCACCACGACGCGGTGCGCGCCCACGCCGCGCTCCAGGGCAAAGGCCACGCGTTCCCGGAGGAAGGCGGCCACCTCCCGCACGACGTCGACATAGTGCGGCGCGCGCTGCATGGTGCGGGGCTGGCCCTGCATGTGCATGAGTACCACCGGAACATCCTCGGCCGCCACCAAGCCCGCCATGGCGGGATCGAACCGAAGGGCGCTGATATCGTTGACCATGTCCGCGCCGGCCGCCAGCGCCCGCCGGGCCACCGCTTCCTTGTACGTATCGATGCTGATGGGCACGGCGACCCGCGCTCGCAACCCGCGTATGACCGGGATCACCCGCCCCAGCTCTTCCTCCAGCGACACCGCATCCGCGCCCGGCCGTGTCGATTCCCCGCCCACGTCCACGATGCTCGCGCCCTGGCGCGCCATCTCGACGCCATGGGCCAGCGCGGCGTCGACGTCCACGTAGCGGCCGCCGTCGGAAAAGGAGTCCGGGGTCACGTTCAGGATCCCCATCACCGCCGTGCGCCGGCGCATGTCCACCACGCCGTGGCGCGTTTCCAGTACCGGGTCTGGGTTCGGGTTGCGGTTGGCGTCCAACAATGACCGCGAACGTAAAGAAGCGGGGATGCCGGTCCGGTCAGTCGCCGGCGGGAACGGATGTCGGGGGCAGGTCGGGACCGCTGTCTCCCATGTATTCGTTGACGATGGCGTCGATCTCCGCGCCGTCCAGCACTTCCTTCTCCAGCAACTCCTTGGCGACCCCGTGCAGCAGGTCCATGTGACTGGTCAGGAGTTCCTTGGCCCGGGCGTAGCAGTCCTGGATGATGCGCCGGACCTCCATGTCGATCTCCACCGCCGTGCTTTCGGAGTAGTCCTGCTGCTGGGTGAAGTCGCGCCCGAGAAAGATCTGCTCTTCCTTCTTGCCGAAGGTCATGGGTCCCAGCTTGTCGCTCATGCCCCACTCGCACACCATGCGGTGGGCCAGCTCGGTGGCGCGCTCGATGTCGTTGCCGGCCCCGGTGGTCATGTGATCGAGCACCAGCTCCTCGGCCACGCGTCCGCCGAAAAGGATGGTCATGGTGCCGAGGAGGTGCTCCCTGTCCTGGCTGTGGCGCTCGTCCGTGGGGAGCTGCTGGGTCAGGCCCAGGGCCATGCCGCGCGGGATGATGGTCACCTTGTGCACCGGGTCGGCGTCCGGCAGGAGCTTCGCCACCAGCGCGTGGCCGGACTCGTGGTAGGCCGTGTTGCGCTTCTCCTCGTCGCTGATGATCATGCTCTTGCGCTCGGTCCCCATCATGACTTTGTCCTTGGCCAGCTCAAAGTCACTCATGTTGACCTTTTCCTTGTCGTGCCGCGCCGCCAGCAGCGCCGCCTCGTTGACAAGGTTCTCGAGATCCGCGCCGGCGAAGCCGGGGGTCCCGCGCGCCAGCACCCGGATGTCCACGTCGTTTTCCAGCGGCACCCGGCCGGCGTGCACCGCGAGGATGCCCTCGCGTCCCTTGATGTCGGGCGGCGGCACCACTACCCGGCGGTCGAACCGTCCGGGCCGCAGCAGCGCGGGATCGAGCACGTCCGGGCGGTTGGTGGCGGCGATGAGGATGACGCCGTCGTTGGCCTCGAAACCGTCCATCTCCACCAGCAACTGGTTGAGGGTCTGCTCGCGCTCGTCGTGCCCGCCGCCGAGGCCGGCGCCGCGCTGGCGTCCGACCGCGTCGATCTCATCCACGAAAACGATGCACGGCGCCTGCTTCTTGGCCTGGACGAACAGGTCGCGCACCCGCGACGCGCCCACGCCCACGAACATCTCGACGAAGTCCGATCCGCTGATGCTGAAGAAGGGCACGCCCGCTTCACCGGCGATGGCGCGCGCCAGAAGCGTCTTGCCCGTGCCCGGAGGCCCCACCAGCAGGCAGCCCTTGGGGATGCGCCCGCCCAGGCGCGTGAACTTCTTCGGGTCCTTCAGAAAGGCGATGACTTCCTGCAGCTCCTCCTTGGCCTCGTCCACCCCGGCCACGTCGCTGAACGTCACCCGCACCTGGTTTTCGTTCAACAGGCGCGCGCGGCTCTTGCCGAAGGACATGGCCTTGCCGCCCCCGACCTGCATCTGCCGCATGAAGAAAATCCACACCCCCACCAGCAGCAGCATCGGGAACCAGTTCACCAGCAGCACGAAGTACCAAGGGGAATCATCCTCCGGCTTGGCGGCGATGCGGATGTTCTTTTCCCGCAGCGTCGTCACCAAGCCTGGATCATTCGGCGAGAAGGTCCGGAATCGCTCGCCGCTCTGGTACTTGCCGTGGACGTACCGCCCTTGAATGGTGACTTCCTGAACATCTCCACGCTCCACCGCCGACCAGAAGTCGCTGTAGATGATCTCGGGGTCCCGGCCCTGCTGCCGCGTAAAGACGTTGAAGAGCAGCAGAAACATCAGCCCGAGCACGAGCCACAGAGCAAGGTTTTTTGTCGCTTGGTTCAAAGAGGGCCTCTCCAGCCTTTCGCACCCCTATCCTGCCTGGAAAACGTTAACATACGGGTACATCTTCTTCAATAAGAACGGGGAGCGGCCAAGTCAACCACGCCTCGCGGACCGGTCGTGTGCCACGCCCGCCGAGGAGGGACGGATTTTGACCCGCCACGCCGCGCGGCTCGCCGGCTCCAACCTGGCGAAGTCACCGCGCGCGCACCCGGGAATCCACACGATCTCCTCCCCCGTAAGGACCAGCGGCAAGGTGCGGCGACGGGGGCGCGGCAGCTTCATCTCCATGAACAGGTCCTTGAGCTTCTTGTGCCCGGCCATGCCCAGCGGCCGGAAGCGGTCACCCGGGCGGAAGTTCCGCACCAGGAGGGTACCCTCGACCCGCTCCACGGCGCGGAGGTCGAAGGCGGCCTCGAAGGGGTTCGCCGGAAGGTCCAGGCTGTCCGAGCGCCACGCCGTGAGCTTCAACCCGGCCTCGGGCAGGAGGAGCTCGCCTTCGAGTGGGAGCGGGTAGGAATATTCCTCCCCGTCGCCCTTCGCGCCTTCGCGTTCTTCGTCCGTGGCGAAGACCAACCGGACCGACTCGTACTGCCGCGCCACCGTCCATGCGCCGGTGAGCGATACACGGGCGTGAGGACGGCTTCCGGCGATGAGATCGAGGACGGCATCCACGTGGGCGTGACCGACGCGCCGGAGCGTGCCCGTGACCCGCCTCAGCCAGAATCGCACCATTCGGGGCCGCAGCTCGGGCTCGACCCCGAGAAAGGCGGCCCGGTCCAGCACGTCGTCGCGGCTGACCCGCGGGTAGCCCTCGGCCACCCGCCGCTCCAGCAGCACGTTGTCGGACCGCAGCATGCCGCCCAGCCGGGCAACGCGGTGCTCCAGCCCGCCGTCCGTCTGTTCCCGCAGTTGCGGCAACAGGGTCCGGCGGATCCAGTTCCGCAGATAACGGGTGTCGCGGTTGGTGTCGTCCTCCCGGTGCTCCAGCCCGCGGCTTTCCAGATACCCGAGGATCTCGTCGCGGGGGACGTCCAGCAACGGACGGATGAGCCACGGACCCTCGGAGCCGGCCGGGGCCCGGTCCAGCGGCCGCGCCGCCGGCATGCCCGCCAGTCCCTCGGGACCGCAGCCGCGGAGCAGCCACATCAGCATGGTCTCCACCTGGTCGCCGCGGTTGTGCCCCACCGCGACCTTGGCGAGACAACGCTCCGCCGCCACCCGTGCGAAGAAGCGGTAGCGTTCCGTACGCGCCCGGGCTTCCAGGTTTCCCGTGCTTTCCCGGTCCCCGGCGCGGGCTTCCAGGTGTTCGGCACGCGCATCAGGAGCATCCCGACTTGCCGCTTCGCGGTATTCGGCACCGTGCAGGTCCAGTCGAGCCACATGGAACGGCAGCGACAGCCCGGCCGCCATGCGCCGGACGAACTCCGCGTCCTCCCGGCTCCGGGCTCCGCGAATTCCGTGTTCCACGTGGGCCACTTCCAACGACAGCGAGAGGGCCGGCGCGACCTCCGTCAGAAGGTGAAGCAGCGCCACCGAATCCGGTCCGCCGGAGACGCCGACGAGCACGGCGTCACCGGGAACCAGAAGTTCATCCCTGAGCAGGGTCTCCGCGAGTTTCTGGTGGAGTTCCATTCAAGCCGGGCGGGAGCGTGCGGGAGGCGCACCGTGGCTCCCAGGTGTGTTGATGGTACAGTACACGGTTGTTATAGCGTACCGTGATAAACCGCTTGGCAGAATACACCGCGCCCGGCACTGCTCACAACCGAGCCGTCCCCAACAACCCACAGGAGCACGCGCATGGCTTCACCGCTCAATCCGCCCAAGAGAATCCTCCTCGGACCCGGCCCCAGCAACCCCCACCCGACGGTGCTGGAAGCACTGTCGGCCCCGGTGGTCGGCCACCTGGACCCGGAATTCTTCAAGATCATGGAAGAGAACAAGGCCATGCTGCGCCGGCTGTTCCACACCGAGAACGAGCTGACCTTCCCGGTGTCGGGCACCGGCAGCGCGGGCATGGAGGCCTGCCTCGTGAACCTCGTCGAGGAGGGCGACACCGTGCTCGTGTGCATCAACGGCGTCTTCGGCACGCGCATGGCCGACATCGTCGAGCGCCTGGGCGGGAACCTCGTCAAGGTGGAGGCTCCGTGGGGCGAGATCATCCGGCCCGAGCAGGTGGAGCAGGCCCTCAAGGAGCACAAGGTCGACATCGTCACCCTGGTGCACGCCGAGACTTCCACCGGCGTGTTGCAGCCGGTGGAAGAGATTTCACGGCTCGCCCACGACGCCGGCGCCCTGCTGGTGCTGGACACCGTGACCTCGCTGGGGGGATGCCCCGTGACCCTCGACGCCTGGAACGTCGACGCCGCCTACAGCGGCACCCAGAAATGCCTGAGCTGCCCGCCGGGGCTGTCGCCCGTGTCCTTCGGCCCGGCGGCGCGCGACAAGCTGGCGCGGCGCAAGAGCAAGGTCAAGAGCTGGTACCTCGACTTCACCATGATCGCGCGCTACTGGGGCGAGGAGCGCGCCTACCACCACACCGCCCCCATCTCCATGAACTACGGTCTCCACGCCGCCCTCAGCGAGATCGAGCGCGAAGGCCTGGAAGCGCGCTTCGCGCGCCACGAGCTGAACCACCGCGCCCTCGTCGCCGGCCTGGAGGCCCTCGGCATCCCCCTCGCCTCCCAGGAAGGCCACCGCCTGTGGATGCTCAACAGCGTCAAGATCCCCGAAGGCGCCAACGACGGCGCCATCCGCAAGCGCCTGCTCCTCGACTTCAACATCGAAATCGGCGGCGGCCTCGGCGCCCTCGCCGGCAAGACCTGGCGCATCGGCCTCATGGGCGAGTCGAGCCGGAAAGAGAACGTCGTGGCACTGATCGAGGCGCTGGGACAGATCCTGCGGGAAGAGGGAGCGGATGTGGCGGTGGAGGAGGCGCTGGGGGCGATTGAACGGGTGTATGCCGGAGAGTAAGGACCGGGATTAGACACGCTCATCCCGGCCATGCTGCACGAAGTGTTCGGTGGGGAGACCGGATGCTCGGTCGCGTAACCGCCGACGAGATCCTACGCCAAGCAACATCGGGACGCACGAAACCCGTTCTGATGCTCTGCGGGGCAGATACTGATGGAGCCATCGAGGTGTTTTGCAAACTCTCCGCGGGTTGTTTCGAAGGGGTGACCAGCTTGGCCCGGGAGGTTGTGGCGACCTGCCTGGCGACCGATCTGAAGCTACCTGTGCCGACACCTTTGACCGGGTTCGGAATGCGAGAGACAATTTAGATAGCATAATCGCTGAGACAAGGCGGATACTGCAATGACCGAGAAGCAAGCCTACAGTTATACCGTGCTCCGCTACGTCCACGACGTGGTTTCCGGGGAGGCGCTCAATGTCGGTGTCGTGATGCATGCACCCGCGGCCAGTTTCCTGAGGGTTCGGACTCGCAGGACGGTGGGTCGCCTGAAACAGACCTTCCCCGATCTCGACCGCGAAGCCTTCACCAGTGCCATGCAGGCGGTCCGCCGCGGATTCTCTACCGTCGCAAAGCAGGCCGACTACTTGCCTTTGTTCGACGTCCACACCGACGCCCGGGCTCACGCGTTGAAGGTACTGCCCGACGACGACAGCGCCTTGCAATGGTCGCCAACAGGCACAGGGATGACGACTGACCCCGCCAGGACATTGGACCGCCTCTATGAACGTTACGTCACCCGGTACGACTCCAGGCCAGTCAGGCGCCGATCCGACGACGATGTCTGGCGACTTGTCCGTGACAAGCTCCTGGAGCGCGGCGTCAACGTCCCGTTCAAGCCCAAGGCTGTGGTGGGTACCCAAGACCAGATCGAGTTCGAGAAGGCTTGGCAGAACGGACGGTGGCATGCCTACGAACCAGTGTCGCTGGACATGGCCGATGCAGACGGCATCAAGGACAAGGCACGCCGGTGGCGCGGCCATCTGGCGGCCGTCGCCGAGGGCACGAGCGAGGAAATCGAACTGTACTTTCTGCTGGGCCGCCCTCAGGACAGCTCACTCTCCGGTGCCTACGAAATCGCCAAGACGATCCTCGAACATGCACCGTTTGCAACCAGAGTAGTCGACGAGAACGACATCGACGACTTTATAGTGTCGATAGAGCGTGCGTGCCGCGTCCACTGAGTAGGTCGTCTACCGCCTTCATCGGGTCCGTCTCCGCCGGCGGGTTGAGCCTGCGCCCGGCCACGACATGGTGTTCAACGTAACGGCGGATCCTACCGTTACCGTCCTCGAACACATGCAGCTAGCCATATTCGAGGGCCATAGCCGACACGCCCGCAACGGGGCGAGGTGTTGAGCAGCTCCGCCGCGACGCCGTCATCGCGAACCGGGTTCGGATGATTTCTGTGCCCAGCCCCACCAACGTTGGAGGCAGTCGTTGGCGACGCCGTCGGGGAGTCGGGCGGCGGCGGGGGTGGTGCGTGCGCGCAGCGCGAGTTCGGCTTCGGTGAGAATGGGGCGTTCGTCGAGGTAGCCGGCCTCGGCGAGATAGCGTTGCAATCCCTCGACGCTCGCCTGGCGGAAGCCGCGCAGCCGCGGGTCCCTGTCCTCGTCGAGGGCGGCGAGGAGCTTCTTCGGGTCGCCGTCCAGCTCCCTTGCGATGGAAACGACGTCCTCCAGGTAGCGTTCGGTGAGCACGCCGCAGGCTTCCAGCGCGGCGCGGTCCACGGGCCGGTTCCTTCCCTGCATCCACAAGTCGCAATAGGCCTCGAGCAGCTCCAGGCGCGACGTGATCTCCGCGGACGTGATCGAACGGGACCCGAGGGTTTCGGCGAGCGGCGTGCCTGAAACCGTCTGCCACTGCCCGGCGCGCTCGATGCCGTTCAACAGGAAGTCGCGCAGCAGGTGCAGGTCTTCCCACAGCAAATAGTAGAAATGCTGCTCGGTGTAGCCTTGGTCCGGACGGAACTCCGGCACGCCGAGCGCGGCTCCGTACTCCTCCAGCGAAAGATGGTCCGGCGCCGGCACCGTCGGGCCCGGATCGACGCGGAGAACCTGCGGTCCGCTGACGCTTGCCGCCTTCGTTCGGATCCGGCCCAGGTCGATGGCGGCGGCGATGCGGCAATCCTCCTTGCCGAGCGCGTCCTCGATGCGGTCGACGTCCACAGGATCGCTGGTGAGATAGAAGATCTGGCGGTCCTGTTCCCTGGCCACGCGCCCGAGGCTGCGCACGATGGCCTCGAACCGCTGGGGGTCGCTCTGGTCGAGCGCTTCGTCGAGAAACAGCGGCAGGACCCTGCCCTGTTCCACTTCCTCGGCGTAGGCGATGCGCGCGGCCAACAGCAACTGGGCGCGGGTGCCGTCCGACAGCTCATCGAGTCTCCGCGCTTCCCCGCTGCGCGACTCGCGCGCGAACAGCAGGGGAGTCTCGCTGCCCTTGTCCAGCTCCAGTTGGTAGTGGTGATGGGTGAACCCGGAGAAGTGGTTGCGGGCGCGTTCGAACACGTGCGGCAACCGTTTGTGCTCATACTCCTCTTCCACCGCGTGGATGAGGCATCTCCCCGCCTTCGCGTACAGCGCCTGGTCGCGGAGGTCCCGCAACCTGGCGCGGGCGGCTTCGCGAGCGGCGAGGAGATCCTGCATGCCCTTGCCGCTCCTGGCCGCGTTCAACTCGGCGGTGATCGCGGCGATCTCGTTCCTCAACTCCTCGGCCTTCGTGTCCTGCCCCGACAATTCGTCCCTGATCCGATCGAGGGCCGGCTCATCGCATCCGGCCAGGTCCGACTCCCCCGCCTTGTCGAGCTCCGCGCGGTCCAGTCCGATCTGGCCTTCAAGGCTGGTCTGCTCGCTGACCAGAGCGCGATAACGCTCCAACGAGCTGAGCAGCGACAGGAGGCCGTCCATGTCCCCGTCGTTCAGCGAGGACTCGGAGTAGATCCGCCGAATGGCGCCGAGGGTTGCCTCGCGGTCGGCCGTGCTCTCCTCGATCTGGACGGCCATGTTGCGTTCGTCCGAGAGCGCCTTCTCCAGCCGCGCGTTCCGGTCCACGAGGTTATGGAGCCGCGCGGCCGCCGTGGCGGCGTCACCGGGCGCGAGCTCGCCGTGCTTCTCCAGGCCGGCTGCCAACTCCTCCAGCAGAGCCTTGTACTTCTGATCGAGCCCTTCCACCTTGCCCGCCGCGGCTTCGTCGCCGGCACGGGCCTGGCGGAGTTGGTCCAGAGCGCGCGCGAAGTCCACGAGCTCCGCGTCGCGCGGCAGCGAATCCACGCCCAGCCTGCCCTGGATTTCCTCCCGGCGGGCCTCAATGGCGGCCTCCTGTTCGGACAACACCTCCAACTCGTTCTCGAGTGTCTGCCGTTCCACGTCGCGGTCACGCGCCCGCTGCAGAGACGACTCGACGGCCGCGGCGTCGCGTTCCAGTTGGCGCAGCCGCACCTCCACGGACGGAGGGTCCCACTTGCCGGGTCCTTCGAGAGCCAGCCGTTCGTATTCGGCCCGCGCGGCCTTCCTGGCGGCATTGGAGCCCCGCCCCTGGCCGAACAGGAGCACGGCCAGGGCGAGTGCGCCGCCCAAGCCTCCCAGCCATCCCGAATACCCGACGAGCCCGGGCGGCACCTCTATTTGTGCGGCAAGCTCGCTCATGATCGGTCCGAGGAAATTCGCCGTGGGATCGTCCAGGGAAGCCAGTCCGAGGCCGGCCAACAGCGATGCCAGGGCCAACAGCAACCACGGCCACCGGGTGCGAAGCCGGCGCAGGAAACCGTCCGGCTCGGGTATGCGCAGCCACGACCGCAAGGCTTCCGTTGCGTCTCGACAAGACTCGAGTCGTTGCGCGGCGTCCTCGGGTTCGCCGGCGCGCTCGATCAACCGCAGCCGTTCCTCGATGGCGCCCACGCGGGCGCCGTGGACCTGGCTGGAACGCAGGAAGTCGAACAGCTCCCCATGTTCGGACAGCGTGAGCGAGATCTTGTCGATGTCCGTGCCGCCGATGGCCAGCAACGCCGAGGCAAGCTCCCTCCGGGTGGCCCTGCGTTCGCTTCGTGCCGTGTCGAGGTCCAGCTCGATACGGCGCAGGTCGTCCGCCTTCTGGCGCCACGCCGCAAGGTCGGCCTGTTCGACGGGGCGGTCGAGCGCGGTTTCCTGCCGGGTCTCGCGCGCCCGGCGCAAGTCCTGTTCCAGGGAACGCACCCGTTCGACGAACGTGTCCGCCTGATGCTGGTGGCGCCTGACCTCCTCGGCCTCTTTTCCGGTCAGCCGCGCCAGCGGCGCGGGCAAGGCCGCGATCTGCTCCAGGACGCGGGCGAGTTCGTTCCGCCGGCGCGCAAGCCCGATGGCGCGCTCCACGAAAGCCCGCCGGCGGACCGCCGCTTCCGTCTCTTCGAGGAGGCTGCGCAACCTTCCGAGTTCATCCGCGCGCCCCTGGAGACCGTTCTGCCGCGCGACCTCCTGCTGCACGTCGTCCGCCGCCTTGTTGAAGCTGTTGCGTTCGCGCCGGCCGAGGGCGCGGGTCACGCCCGTGAAGAGGTCGGCGGCGATCCGGTCCAGATCGAATCCGCCGGACATCTGACGCCGGATCTCCGCGGCGACGTCGGCGGCGCCGTCCCGCGACGGCTCGATGAGTTCCCGGAGGCGCAGGAAGAAGCAGCGGTCATGATGGGACGCGGGAAGGGTCGGGGAAACGTCCGGCGTGCCGTTCCGCTGCCAGGTGACGCGCATGCCATCGCGTTGCGCCCACCACGATTCGCCGTCCCAGTCGAACTCCCCGCTTACGGACGTCAGCGGGGAAGGATGCCGGTCTTCCCAGTAAAGCGCCTCGACGGCGCGACAGATGCTCGACTTGCCGATGCCGTTGGGCCCGAACACGACGTGGAAACCCGCGCCGAGCGCTTCCATCTCATAGGGTTGGCTGATGCCGGGAAGCCGGTTGATGGCCAGCCGTTTCAGTTTCACGTGGAACCGCCTTGCTCGCGGCCGGCGACCATGGCGCTGAGCACCGCCGTTCCCGCCCTCAGGAGGACCTCGCGCAAGGGCTCGTCCGACAGGGGGTCCACGGCATGGCGGTGTTCCTCGACGGGCTGCCACACGAGTTCCCGCGCGAGTGGGTCCAGATCCGCGCGCGCCTCGTCGAGCAGTATCCGCGATCGGTCATCGTGGCGCCCCAGCGTCAGGAGGCGTTGCGCCAACAGGGCGGCGGGATCGTCTCCCGACGCGATCTCGGCAAGGTCCAACCGCGACTCCATGGCGTCGATGACCCTGTTGACGAAGACGGCCGTGCCCTCGACGACCCGCCCCATCGAACTCCACTCGCCGGCGGCGGCCCACTGCCGGATCTCCTCATGGCATGCGCTGGTCCCCGCCAGTTGCACGCGGAGACCGAGGGCTCGGGGAAGAGTGGCGTCTTCCCCGAGCCGGCCTACGAGTCGCTCCGCCTCGCTCATCAAGTGGTCCTGGACATCGTCGACATGCTCCAGCCCGTCCACGCGCACGACCAGCTCTTCCCATCGCAGGGGCGCCAGCGGGATCTGCCTGCATTCGATGTTGCCGTCGTTGGACACCCGCAGGAGCCAAGGGCCGTGAGGACCCGTTTCCGAGGCGTCGAGCCCGACGAGGGAACCCAGATAGCCGCACGGCCGGGTCGCTGGCGACCCGGAGAGATTCTGGAGCGAGGGCTTGTGGATGTGACCCAGAAGCCAGGCCCCGTACCCGGTATCGTCCAGCTCGGACTGCCGGATGGGCGCGTAGGGTCCGCCGGTTGCGTTCAGATCCGCGTGCAGCAGACCGATCCTGGGAATCGGTGACGGCTCGGAAGGCCGCTGCTTCAGAAGCTCCGCCACCGGGCTGTGGTGCACACGAGATTGACCGAAGGACCAGCCCACTACCTGCGCCACCGGAGCGTCGTCCTTCAGCAACGTCTGCGTTTGCCACCGTCCGCCTGCGCCCAACAGCGTGAAGCCGTCGATCAGGGCCGCGAGGCGCGGCAAGGCCTCGACGTCGTGGTTGCCGGCAACCGCGATCACATCGATTCCGGCATCCACCAGACGCCGGACGCATTCCTCAAGGGGCGCCATGGCCTCGAACCGGGCATTGGTGCTCTCCACCACGTCGCCGGCGAACAGCACGGCGTCGATCTGCTCGGCGATCGCCAGGTCGACGCAACGCCCAAGGGCGGCGGCCGGCGTCAACGCATTCGGGTCGACGCCGCGGGCCGCGATCCCTTCGGGCACGCCCGAACAGACCGTGCCCAAATGCACGTCACCAATGGCGAGAATGGAAACGCTTTCCGTCATTCAATCCAACCTTGTCAATTCCTTGGCAGTTTCGGCGTTTGTTCCTCGGCTCATTATTCATTCTGACAATATTTTATGCAACCTACGGTAATATTTCGTATTGAAAACAAAGGTATCCGAGTCGTCCGTGTCAAAAGTGGACTCGTAGCGTTTAACATGCAATTGTGTACCCGGACTACAGTCACGGGGCAACGCACGGCGATGCCGCCGAATGAACGGACGAGGGACGAGATGAACCGTGGCGCGGACAGAAACGGATTTCGCCACTTGGTGGACGACCGGGTCGACGAGGGAGTCTTCCGCGTCGACCGGGCAGTCTACACCGACGAGGCGGTCTTCGAGGCGGAGATCGAGCGCATCTTCGAGGGCGGCTGGGTCTTTCTCTGCCACGAAAGCCAGGTGGAGAGGCCGGGCGACTATTGGTCGACGGAAATCGGCCGCCAGCCGGTCTTCGTGATGCGCCAGCGGGATGGATCGCTGAGCTGCTTCCTCAATGTCTGCTCCCATCGGGGCGCGGTGCTGACACCGCTCAAGCGGGGGAACGCCAACGTGCTCACCTGCCGTTTCCACGGCTGGGTGTACGACCGCGCCGGACACTGCATCAAGATCAAGAACGAGGAGCTCGGCTATCCGGTCACGGAAGGGGCGCGCGAACGCTTCAACCTCCAGCGGATCGGCGCCCTCGACTCCTACAAGGGGTTCGTGTTCGGGAGCCTGAGAAGCGATGTGCCCGCGCTCCGGGACCATCTGGGGGCCGCGGCGCGCTGGATCGACCTGCTGGCCGATCAGGGACGGGACGGGATGGAGGTGGTGCCCGGCTGTTCCACCTACGCGGTCCACGGCAACTGGAAGCTGCAGGCCGAGAACAGCGTCGACGGCTACCACGTGACCACCCTCCACAGCGTGTTCGCCTCCACCGTGGCCCAGCGCGACGCCCGTGACGCCACGGGCGGCATGCGCCGGACCGAGTCCGGGCGCATCAAGGGCAAGGTGCCCAGCGGCACCTACGACCTGGGCAACGGGCACATGGGGCTGTGGGCGCTGCACACCACGCCGCACGTCCGCCCGATCTACGAAGCGCGGGCGTGGCTCGAAGAGAATCTCAAGCCGGCGGAAGTGGACTGGATCCTCAACCGCGGCCGCAACCTATACCTGTTTCCCAACGTGATGCTGATGGACAACCCGTCGACGCAGATCCGGTTCGTGAAGCCGGTGTCGCCCCGATTGACGGAGGTCACGGTCTACTGCATCGCGCCCAAGGGAGAGAGCGACACGGCGCGGGCCGCGCGCCTCAGGAAGTTCGAGGATTTCTACCTGACGGCCGGGATGGCGACGTCGGACGATGCCGCCGCGCTCGAAGCGATCCAGCACGGCTCGCTGGGACCGCCGAGCCAGTGGAACGACATGACCCGCGGCATGGACGTCATGGTCGCCGGCCCCGACCGGGACGCCCGGGAACTGGGCTTCGAGGCGGCGGCGTCCTGCCCGGACTGGGAGCACGAGGGAATGTTCCACGGCTTCTACCGGGCGTGGCTGGAGCGGATCGAGAACGGAGCGGGCGGCGCATTGGCCGGACAGGACGCCCGATGAGCACGAACGGCATCGACGCCGCGCTGGAGCGCGAGGTGGCGGCGCTGATCAGCCGCGAGGCCATGCTGCTGGACCGGCGCCGCTGGCAGGAGTGGCTGGAACTCTACGCCGAGGACGCCGTGTATTGGGCTCCGGCCTGGGCCAGCGAGGAGGAGACCACCACCGATCCCGAGACCCAGCTCAACCTGCTCTACCTCAAGGACCGCGGCCGGCTCGAAGACCGGGTGTTCCGCATCGAGTCGCGCCAGTCCTGGGCCTCGCTGCCACTCGACCGCACGGTGCACGTCATCGGCAACGTGCTGGTGGAACGCGCGGAGGGCGACGCGGTCGAGGCCACCGCCAACTGCATCGTGCACGTCTACGGCAAGAAGGGGGCACAGACCCGCGGCAGCCGCTACGACTACACGTTCCTGCGTATCGACGGCGCGCTCAAGATCGCGCGCAAGAAGATCATCTTCATCGACGACCGGCTCGAAGGGCCGGTGGACATCTATCACCTGTAGGGAGCCCGTTGCTGAGCCTTCAGAAGATCGCGCCGGAGGTGGGCGGCATCGCGGTCCGCGAGACGGAGCCGCGCGAACCCGGCCCCGGCGAGATATTGATCCGGGTGGGCGCCGCCGGGATCTGCGGCACCGACCTGCAGATCTACAACTGGGCACCGCGCATGGCGCGCCGCATGGTGCTGCCGCGGGTCCTGGGGCATGAAGCGTCGGGCACCGTCGAGTCCGCCGGCCCTGGGGTCGAAGGTCTCGCGGCCGGCGACCGGGTGAGCCTCGAAAGCCACATCTTCTGCGGCCGTTGCCGGTCCTGCCGGCTCGGGCGCGCCCATCTGTGCGAGAACACCCGCTACCCCGGCATCGACATCGACGGCGCGTTCGCCGAGTACCTGACCGTGCCCGCGTCCATCGCGTGGGCGAATCCGCCCGGCCTTCCCCACGAAACCGCGGCCATGCTCGAACCCTTCGGCATCGCCGTCCACGCCTGCCTCGCGGGCGCCGGCGTCTCGGGGCTGTCCGTGCTGGTGAACGGGTGCGGCCCCATCGGGCTCATGGCGGTGGCGGCCGCGCGTGCCCTGGGCGCCGTCAAGGTCATCGCCTGCGACATCAACCCGCTCCGTCTCCGCGCGGCCGAGACCATGGGCGCCGACCGCGCGGTGGATGCCGGCAACGAGGAGTTGGCGAGCGTGGTGGGCGACATGACCGGCGGTGCGGGCGCCGATGCCGGCATCGAATTCTCGGGCACCGAAGCCGGCTTCAACGCGGTCTTCGCCTCCCTCGCCAAGGGCGGCGACTTCCGGCTGGTGGGCGCGCCGCCGTCGGCCATCCCCGTGGACTTCACCTACTGGCTGCTCAAATGCCCGGTCATGCACAACATCCACGGGCGCCTGATCTGGCAGACCTGGCAGCGCGCTACCGAACTGCTCTCGGCCGGCGCCGTCGATCTCGCCCCGGTCCGAAGCCACGTCCTGCCGCTTTCCGAAGCGCCACGCGGGTTCGAGCTGATCCGGGACGGGGAGGCGCTCAAGCCGGTGCTGGTGCCGGACTTGTAGTAGCCTAACATGCCGTCGCGAGTCTGACCGAAGTTCGCCGCCTACATGGGATTCGGGGTCGCGGGCGCGATTTTGACAGGGGTGGGGTTCGGGGCGTTGGTCGGGTGAACGCTACGGCATTTTCAGGTTCAGCCCAGATTGGCCCTCGCCTCAAGGTCACGGCAACGCTCGATGAGCGCATCGAACGGTTCGGCATCGCCCAACAGCATGCCGTCTGAGACCATTCTGCCGTAGTCCTCACCGAGCGCGTCCAGAGCGAAGCCGTCCGGGACCAGTTGCAGCCCGCCCGAAACGGCGGTCTCATAATCTATCCACCGGCCCGCAACGTCCTTCTCGCGAAAGAACGTCCCCTTGTGCCGGGCCACCGACAACGCGAGCGCGCGGTCGGTGAGGGCCTTGCCGGCGTATCCCGCCACGTCCAACCGCGCGACGTCGTGCCAGTGGCGGGACAATCGTTTTCGCGCACGACCGCGATCACCGCGGCGCGGGCTGCCACTGCTGCTGCCGGAGCGGCAGACTCACTTCGAAGCAGCTTCCGCCGCCGTCGCGCGGCCGGCAGCTCGCCTCGCCGCCGTGGCGCCGCGCGATCTGGCGCACCAGGCTGAGGCCCAGGCCGCTGCCCTTCCGATCATCTCCTTCCCCACTCGCGAAACCTCCTGGGCGGCGATAGAAGGGCTCGAAGATACGCTCCCGCTCCGTCTCCGCCACGCCCGGGCCGCGGTCCAAGACGCGCAGGACCGCGCGTCCTTCGGCGGCCTCCAGATCCACAAGGGTGGAGGTTCCCGGCGCATGGCGCGTGGCATTTTCGAGGAGATTGCGTATCAGGCGGGCGAGCAGGCGGCATTCGCCCTCCACCGTCATCGGTCCGCCCACGAACACGGCTCCGGCTCGGGCCGCCTCCTCGGCGGCCAGCGCCTGGAGATCGACGCCCTCCAGATGCGCGGGACGCTCCAGGGTCCTCAGGCGTCCGGCCAGGAGGATCTCCTCGATCAGGTCGTCCAGCTCCCGGATGTCCCGCTCCACACGGACGCGCAGCGACGGATCCCCGTTGGCCGGCAACAACTCGACGGCCATGCGAATGCGCGCCAAGGGCGAACGAAGCTCGTGCGACGCGGCCGCGAGCGTGTCGCGCTGGGCGTTGACCAGCGCCTGCATGCGCTCCGACGACCTGTTGAAACTGCGCGCCAGCTCGGCCACCTCGTCGTTGCCCTCGACCTCGACCCGGGTGGCAAGGTCGCCGGCTCCCAGCGCATCGACCCGTGTCCGTAGCCGCTCCAGGCGCCGCGTCAGGCGACGGGCCACGGGGTAGGCGGCGATGGCGACGGCCAGCGCGAGGATGACCAGGGCGGCAACGAAGCCGAATTCCGGCGTGTGGGGCAGCACCCGGGCCGGGCGGTCGAGGTGTCCCAGCCACCAAGCCACCGAAACGAGCACCCCGAACAGCACGACAGTGCCCAGGAGGGCCAGATAGATCCGGAGGAAAAGGCGTTTTCTCATGGTTTCTCGTCCTGGCGGCGGGTGAAGAGGTAGCCCGCTCCCCGCAGGGTGACGATGCGGCGTGGATGTTTGGGGTCGTCCTCGATGACCGCCCGTATCCGCGAGACATGCACGTCGATGCTGCGGTCGAAGGCCTCCAGCTCCTCTCCGCGCACCCGGTCCATGAGCTGATCGCGGCTGAGAACGCGTCCGGGGCTTTCGGCGAGGGCACAGAGCAGATCGAACTGGTGGCCGGTGAGCGACCGCTCCTCGCCGTCCACCAGCACCCGCCGGGCAGCGCGGTCGATGGTGAGCCTGCCGAAGCGCAGTTGCTCGGCATGCTCATCGCCGCCTGCAAAGCGCCGCAGGATCGCGCGCAGGCGGGCCAGCAGCTCGCGTGGGTTGAAGGGTTTGGGCAGGTAGTCGTCGGCCCCGAGCTCGAGGCCTACGATGCGGTCCGCCTCCTCGCCACGGGCCGTGAGCATCAGGATCGGCACGGCGGAGCCGGCGCGAATCGCCCGGCAGACCTCCAGGCCCTCGCCGTCGGGCAGCATCAGGTCCAGGACTACCGCGTCGTAGCCGCCTTCGAGGGCGGCCGCCAGCCCTTCCTCGGCGTTTCCGCGATGTTCGAGGGTCATGCCCGCCTGGGCGAGGTAGGTGGCCACCATGTCAGCAAGGGCGCGATCGTCCTCGATCATCAAGAGGCGCGGCATGGCTTCCCCTGCTACGAGGCTTGCGACGCGTGCACCCGCGGCGGCACACGCCGGCGCCCGAACCAGCGCCGGACCCTACGGCAATAGTCTTCGTATTGATCGCCGAACTTCCGCCGCATCGCCCGCTCCTCGTAGGCTACATACCAATAGCGTACCATGAGACCGAAGATCGCACTGAAGGTGACAGCCGCCAGCGTCCCCGAAACAAGCGCGGCCCCAAACCCGGCCAGGACCAGCCCCAGGTACATCGGGTTTCGACTCTTGCCGTAAAGCCCGTCCGTGACCAGCTCGCCCGGCTCCTCGAACGTGTAGACGTTGGTGCCGACCCTGAGGAACTTCTTCTTGCCGGCCGCTGAAATTGTGATCCCGAGGATAAAGATCGCCGCACCGAGCCACGGGATCTCCGGCTGTTCGAACCGGATTACGGGGTAGAAGCGATGGACCGCGAAGATCCCGGCGATCAGGATCCAGAAAAGGGTCGGGGGATTGATCCGCATGGCAGCACCTCCTCCATGCACTGTCCCGCCATGCGGTTGCCGCCGTTTGTCCGAGAGGTAAAGAATTGTAAAGGCGCGGCAGCCGGGTGCCGGGGTGTGCACCACGTTCTCGCTGCGCGCCGAGAACACCAACCCCGACGTGCAGGTGACGCGACAGAACGCTGGTCGCCTGGGTCTACGTCGACGGGTGGCTGGCGGGCAGGAACCGCCTGACCGTCGAACCCGCGCTTCAGCGCCATGCGCTCGCCTCGACTTCAACGGCGGCGATTGAAATAAGGGTTGGTATAAGGAATGGTTCGAATAAGATCATGGACATGAGACACTTCATCGACATCTTCGAGGCAAGCTGGCTGTCGCCGAAGGAAAGCAGGCCGTTTCGCACCATTCTCGTGCCACTGGTCCTCCTGCTGCTGTGGGGCCCCGTGCATGCCGAGCCGTACAAGGGCTTCCCGCGCGGGCATGCTCTGGTTACGGCGGCCGAAGTCAAGGCGATGCTGGATGGATCCGCTTCGAAACCGATCGTGCTGGCCGCGGTCCGGCGGGTCTCCTGGCTGGTTGGGCATATTCCCGGCTCCTTCCATGCCCCGCGCCGCGCCTACACCGGCCGGGACGGCATGGCGCTGGGCCGCGAGCGCTTCCAGGAGTTCGCGCGCGGGCTCGGTATCAACAACGAGTCCACCGTCGTCGTCTATGACCAAACCTACGACGCCGCACGCCTCTGGTGGCTCTTTCGCCTGTACGGGAAATCCGATGTCCGGGTGCTCGACGGCGGCCTGACCGCCTGGAAAGCGGCAGGTTACGACGTCGATCGCGGTCGCGGACATTCGGCCCCCAGCACCGGGGATTTCGTTGCAGCACCCGCCGTCGCCGGCTGGACCGCCGATATGGCGGATGTCCACCGAGGCCGCTCGGACGCGGGAACTCACGTCTGGGACACTCGCAGTGTGAGGGAATGGGATGGGTCGGTGCGGCTCGGCGGCCTGCCGGCCGGGCGCATCGGCTGGGCCCGCTTCATCGGATGGCGGGCTTTCCGAAAGGTGGACCAAGGCCGGCCGTCGGAGTTCCGGACCGCCGCCGAGATCGACGCGCTGCTACAACAGGTTGGATTCGAACCCGGGCACGATCACATCTTCTATTGCCACTCCGGCGTGCGCGCCGCCACGCCGTTCTTCGCGCTCTACCTGATGGGGTTCCCGGTGGAGAGATTACACCTTTATGATGGCTCCTGGATAGAATGGAGCCGGCGGACGGCGGCGGACTAGGCGGTGTCCGCCGCCGCCCGGTAAGGTGTTCAGAGGGGTGCCGGCGATGATGACGCCCTGGTCGATGAGGTCTTCGTAGGTGCGGTTGTAGCGGGCCATGCCGTTGGGGTCGAAGAACCGGGTGAGGCCCTGGGGGGGCACGAACCCGGGCGGAGCGAAGAAGCCCACGGGGCGGCGCTTGTTGAGGTACCAGAGGAGCTTGCGGCCGCCCTCGCACGGTAGAGACGGCTCGGGCGCCGGACCTTGCGTGAGGGTTGACATTGGCAATTATAACTATATAATTAGTTATGTGGATATAACCTCTTATTCCAGGACTTCGCCAACCTCCACGCTGGCGCTTGAGGAAGCGGCGCAGGGATTCGCCGCGTGCGGCTCCGAGCCGAGGCTCACGGTGCTTCGCCTGCTCGTGCGCGCCGGGGCCGAAGGGCTCACGGTAGGCGAGGTCCAGGAGCGCTCGGGCTTGCCGGCCTCGACGCTCGCCCACCATCTCGGCTTCCTTGCCGCCGGCGGGCTGGTCGAGCAGGAGCGCCGGGGCCGCATCGTGATCAACCGTGCCGCCTACCGCCGTCTCGAAGCGCTTGCCGCGTTTCTGCTCGAAGAGTGTTGCGTTGATGCCTGCCCATCGCTCCAGGCCCGCGCCGCCCGGGCCGCACTCACGAAAGAACCGTCATGACGGAACTGGTTCTGAACGGAGTCAACGGGTTGCGCACGGGGGTCCGGGGCGTGGTGTCGGTCTGGGGCCTCATGCTCGCCGTCCCGCTCGCCGTGGCGGTGCTGGACGCCACCGAGTTGCCGGACATCCTGTGGATCGCGTTGGCGGCGTTCGCGGGAACGGTGCCCTTCATCGCCGCGGCGGTGCTGCTCATCGCGTATCTCAGGGCGACGGGAACCACGGCCCTCGTGGCGCGTGCCTTCGAAGGACGCGAGACGCGCATGATCTTCCTGGCGGCGCTTGTCGGCGGCCTCGCTCCCTTCTGCGCCTGTGAGGTCATCCCCTTCATCGCGGCGCTGCTGGCGATCGGCGCGCCGCTCTCCGCCATCATGGCCTTCTGGCTGTCCTCCCCCGTCATCGACCCTCCCGCCGCGCTCATTACCGCCGCCGCCCTCGGCTGGGACTTCGCCGTGGGGAAGGCTGCGGCGGCCGTCGCCATCGGTCTCTTCGGCGGCTTCGGTGTGCGCCTCCTGGTCCGGCGCCATGCGTTCGCCGCCCCGTTGCGGGAAGACGCGGCGGGCGGTTGCGGCGCCTGCGGCAGCACCCTCGAGACGGGCGAGATTGTCTGGCGATTCTGGCGCGAGCCGGCGCGGGCGGCCAACTTCCGGTCCGAATCGCTGGAGAACGCGCGGTTCCTGGTCAAGTGGCTGGCGTTCGCCTACCTGATCCAGGCCCTGCTCGTCACCTACGTGCCGGCCGCGTTGATCGCGGGCCTGGTCGGGGGACCCGGGGCCGGCCCCATCGTGATCGGCGCCCTGGTGGGTACGCCCGCCTACCTCAACGGCTATGCCGCGCCCGCCCTCGTCGCCGGCCTCATGGAACAGGGCATGAGCGCCGGCGCCGCCCTGGCCTTCATGGTCGCCGGCGCCGTGACCTGCGTCCCCTCCATGGTCGCCGTGTGGTCGCTGGTGCGCTGGCAGGTGTTCGCCGCCTACGTGGGATTCGGCGTCGCGGGCGCGATCTTGACAGGGGTGGGGTTCGGGGCGTTGATGGGGTGAAGGTTACGTCGCTACGGCATCCGGTTCAGCGCAAATTGGCTCTTGCCTCGAGATCAAGGCAACGCTCGAGGAGCGCGTCGAACGGTTCGGCATCGCCCAACAGCATGCCGTCGGAAACCATCCTGTCGTAGTCCTCAGCGAGCGCGTCCCGAGCGAGGCCGTCCGGGACCAGTTGAAGCCCGCCCGAAACGGCGGTCTCATAGTCTATCCACTTGCCCGCGACGTCCTTCTCGCGAAAAAACGCCGCCTTGTGCCGGGCTACCGTCAACGCGAGCTCGCGCTCAGCGAGGGCGTTGCCGGCGTATCCGGCCGCGTCCAACCGTGCGACGTCGTGCCAGTGGCGGGACAGTCGCTCGCCCCGGTGGCGCTGCTGACGGCAGAACACGTGAATGGCCGTGGCCTTTTCCCAGAATGTACGTTCGGCCAGCATGACCGACGGAGAAGCTGTTGGCAGAACGATGCCAGGAAGATGAGGCGCCGCGTCACACGCCACCGGACGCTTTTCGTGCGGTTCGCCCGTCCCGCGCGCGCCAAACTCAACCATGACTTCGGGCCTGACGAATCCAGGGTCGTCGAACAACGACTCATAACGAACGAGCAGCCGTTCTCCTGAGGCGCGGACCTCGGCTGAGAAACCTTCACGCGCGAGGCACTCGCCAACCGCCGGGAGGCACTCGCCCCGGACCCATGCGGCGAGACGCGAGCGGATGGCGCTGCTCCAGCGTTGCTCCTGGCTTCGCGTCGGTGGCAGCGCCTCGGCGCCCGCGCCGGTCACGAGGTCCGGTGCGAAGGCGCGGATGTCGTAGGTAACGTCGATATCCTCCGAGAAGCGGCGGATTACCTGGTAGGCCTTTGCCAGCGACGTGCCGCCCTTGAACACAATGTCGGAGCCGAACGGCAAGTCGAACAGGACGCGCAACGTCTGAACGACCCAGATATCCTTCTCCAGGAGGAAGGCCCGCATCCCGCTCGCTTCCTGCGCTGCTCTCAGTGCCTCCCGCCTGTCGCGGGCCGCCAAAGACTGGAACGATACCTCAGCCATTCGTGACAAGGGCACTCACCGGCTCCGCCATCCAATGCGGCATGGTCGCCCGCGCCTCGGCAAGCTCTTCCACATCCTCGCGAGAGAGGCTTGGCACAACAGCTTCCAGCCCCTCCCGGATCTCGGCCGGACCAAGCCAGGCCAAGGCACGGATGACATCGCCGGCCCTGCGGCGGGGAGCCGTGAGCTGCCAGCGCGGGGCATGACGCAGTTCGACTTCCAGACTACCGAACCGCAGGCAGCGATCGGGGCCGGATGTGAGATAGACCGACCGCACTGGAATCTGGGTTGTGAGGCCGAGAACATGCGCCGCGGCACCACCGCAGGGGACGATGGTCTCGCCCCACATGGCCGCGAGCGCCTCAATCCCCTTATCGATGCTGGGTGCGCACTGCCCGAACCGGGTTTCGACCGGCTTCATGTAGATCCCTTGGCAGATCCGCATCAGCCTCTCGGAACGCGCGAGGCGAGAGAGCGCCTGATCGACCGCCGCTCGGCTGCCGAGATGAAGCAGCGGGCCGGCGCAGATCGGCGTGCCCTCCCGAAGAGAGCCGGTGTGCTGCATGATTTGTTTGGACAGGCTGGGCATGATGGTTTCTCGCAACCAATTTTGTCAGAAGAATACCAATGAAACTGACAAAATGCAATGCTCCTACGCTCAATAGGAAGTGTAGGCGCGGTTCCGATTCTCACCAACTTCGTCTTCCCATCGGTGAAAACTAGAAGGATCTTTCAGCACGGTCGCGGAGAATAAAGCTCCTTACCTCCGCAATATAGGCGGAGATTAACTTGTCAATGAAGAGAGTGGGTGCTATATTCTCCGCATGTTGCACGGAGAATATCCTGCATACATCTGGCAACGTCCGGATTGGCCGCGGTTCCAGCAGGATACGGCCCGGCTCGCCGAGCACCTCGCGCACACACGCCACATCCAGGGAAGACTGCTTGGCCGCATGGAGGCACTGGGTTTCGAGATGCGCAGCCAAGCCACGTTGCGCACGCTCACCGAGGATGTCGTGAAGACGAACGAGATCGAGGGAGAGATGCTCGCCCCCGACCAGGTCCGCTCGTCGATTGCAAACCGCCTCGGCCTTGATATCGGCGGCCTGCCGGCGGCTGATCGCAACATCGACGGCGCCGTCGAAATGGCGCTCGACGCTACTCGGAACTATGCCGAGCCCCTGACCGAAGAACGGCTGTTCTCGTGGCACGCCGCCCTGTTCCCGACCGGGCGCAGCGGCATGCGCCGGATTCGCGTCGGCCAATGGCGCGACGACGGGGACGGGCCGATGGAGGTGGTCTCAGGCCCGGTCGGTCGCCAGCGCGTTCACTATACCGCTCCGCCTGCCGAGCGCCTCGGGGACGAGATATCCAGGTTCCTGGAATGGTTCGAAGGCACACAGTCGATGGAGCCCGTGCTCGCCGCCGGCATCGCTCATCTCTGGTTCGTCACCATTCATCCTTTCGACGACGGCAACGGACGTATCGCACGGGCCATCGCCGACATGGCGCTGGCCCGGTCGGAAGAGAGCCCCGAGCGATTCTACAGCATGTCCGCCCAGATCCGCCTGGAGCGCAACGCCTACTACGACATCCTTGAGGCAACCCAAAAAGGTAGCCTGGATGTCATCGATTGGCAGGTCTGGTTTCTCGAATGTCTCGCACGCGCCATCGAGAACGCTCAGGAAACGCTCGCCACCGTGCTGACAAAGGCCCGCTTTTGGGAAGCCCATGCCCACGAGCCCCTAAACGAGCGCCAAGTGAAGATCCTCAACCGGCTTCTGGACGGCTTCGAAGGGAAACTCACCTCGTCGAAGTGGGCAACGATAAACCGCTGCTCGCAGGACACGGCGAATCGAGACATTCGCGATCTGATAGAGCGTGGAATCCTGGTCCGTAGCAAGACTGGGGGTCGGAGCACTAGCTACGAATTCGTCTGCCCGGTGGCCATTGAGACTGAGCCCCAGCGGCGATGACACTCAGCCAAGCAGGAAGTAACGCCCATGCCGATGCCGAGAGAGGCAAGGATCGAGAAGGTGCAGCGGCTCCTGACGGCGCACAAGAAGACTAAGGAAATGCTGGGAAAGGAGCCGTTGACGCAGGAAGTACATCCGGGCACCGACATCGCAAGGAACTGGACGGTGATCACTGCTGCCTATAGCGGTCTTGAGCAAACGCTAAAGTACCTGATTGCAGAGCAAACAGGGCTGACCATCGCAGAGTTGATCGATCTTGCAGTCCCGGAGAACGCCGACGTGGGAGAGAGTAACGCTTGGCGGTATCCGTTCCGGACGCACAACTTGGGTTGGCTATTTTCGAAGATCGAAGAGCCGACGCAAAACACCGTGCCAGAGTTCTACGAGCGATTCCGATCGCTACACTCCTACCTTGCTATTGGGAGAGTGGACCATTTCCTGACTCTTATCTCCGGCCCGAAAGGGGCTGGCTATGAGCGGTGGCGTTACACGCTGATTGAAGACAAGCCACTGCCGAGGAACAGCCCGGAGGCGCTCTTGGCGATCTGGGGAGTGTGCGTCCAGATCGCACAGGAGAAAGTCTGGAAGAATCAGCTGGTGTGGATGCCGGAAACCGAACATCGCTCCGAGCCTTTGTAGATCGCGCCCAAGGTCACACGGCCATCCGGTAAGCGCTGTGGGACACGGGCCGACGAGAGCGCCGCGCCCCCTGGAAGCGGGGCATGGTTCCGCTCTCCCGAACCGGAAGAAAGAAGGGGTGCGTTACTAGCGTTTGCGCCGCCTCACTGCCACGTCTTCAACTCCGGATAAACCTCCGTCGCGAACAGCTCCATGCTCCGCTTCGTCTCCTCGTGGGTCATGAACCCGGCCTGGTTCATCATGAGCAGGTGCCCCACGCCGCAGCGGTCGTAGAGGTACCTGACCTTTTCGATGACCTTCTTGGGGGTGCCGGCGATGATGACGCCCTGGTCGATGAGGTCTTCGTAGGTGCGGTTGTAGCGGGCCATGCCCTTGGGGTCGAAGAAACGGGTGAGGCCCTGGGGGGGCACGAACCCGGGCGGAGCGAAGAAGCCCACGGGGCGGCGCTTGTTGAGGTACCAGAGGAGCTTGCGGCCGCCCTCTTCCGCTTTCTTGTCGGTCTCGCCGGTGAAAGTCAGGGCGCAATAGGCGAACCTGTCGGTGCCGGGCTCAGGGTAGTTCATCTCCTCGCAGCGCTTGCGGTAGGCGGTGAAGAGGGCTTCGGTCTGCTCGTAGGAGGTGAGCACGGTGGCCAGGGTGTAGTGGTGGTCGGCCACCCAGGGCACGGCCGCCGGCTGGCTGCCGGTGATCCAGATGGGGGGATGGGGCTGCTGGTAGGGGCGCGGCCACGGGTTGACGTAGCGGTAGTGGTAGTGCTTGCCCTCCCAGTTGAACACGTCCTGGGTCTTCCATGCCTTGATGATGAGGTCGTGGGCCTCCTGCATGCGTTCCCGGGTGTCGGAGGGGTTGGTGTTGGCGGGATGGATCTCGGTGCCCACGCCGCGGACGAAACCGGCGATGAGCCGGCCGCCGGAAATGACGTCGATCATGGCGGCGTCCTCGGCCACCTGGATGGGGCTCCGGTGTGCCAGCGGGAAGCCCAGCACCAGGATCTTGGCGCGCTTGGTGCGGCGCACCAGGGTGCCGGCGGTGATGGAGACGTTGGCCGCCATGCAAGTGGCCGTGGCGTGATGCTCGTTGAGCATGATCTCCAGGCCCAGCTCGTCGGCGTACTCGTACTCGTCGAGGTAGCGGTTGTAGAGATCGTGGGCGATCTTTGGATCGCAGTAGCGGCTGGGCAGGGTCACGCGCATGGCCCCGTAGGTTTCCTCCGCATCATCGGGGAGGAAGGGATAAGGCATCTCGGTGAAATGGTAGGCCAGCATTTCCTGGTCCTCCTTTAATGAAAACGGCATCCTTCGACAAAGCTCAGGACAGGTGCAGCAAAGTCGCAGGACGCCAACTACTCACTCTCCAGAAACTCCGTAACCGCCCGGGCCAGGGCCTTGGGCTGCTCCCACTGCGGGTAGTGGCCGGCTTTGGGTATCGCGGTGAGGCCGGCGCCGGGAATGGCCTGCTGGAGCGCGCGGCCGTAGTCCGGGGTTACCACCCGGTCGCTCTCGCCCCAGAACAGGTGGGCGGGAACCCGTATCCGGGCCAGCCGCCGCATGAGCTTGGGGTTGTACATGAAGGGACGCCAGGCAAACTTCAGCACCGACTGGCGGTTGCGCAGCAGGGTGAGCAGCTCATCGCCCTCCACGCCTTCCATGCCGGGCCACCGGAGCGCCTTGGCGGCCGCCGGGTCGTGCCACGCCAGCTCCGCGACCTCCTGGACCGTGTAGACGTAGACGTCCTGCACGTCGCGCACGGTGGGAGACGAAACCTTGATGCCGACCGAATCGACCAACGCCAGACGCCGGATCTGCTGGTGCGCGCGCACCGCCATCTCGGCCGCCACCCAGCCGCCGAAGCCGTGGGCGATGACGTCCACCGGCCCCGCGTCCAGACCTTCGAGCAGGTCGAGCCCCAGGAAGGCCAGGTCTTCCATGGTGTCCGCCCAGTCGGGCAGTTCCGACCGGTTCACCCCGGGCAGGGACGGCACCACCGCCTGGAAACGCCCGGCCAGCGCGTCGTCGAAGAGCGGGACCGGCGTTTCGGGCTGGTCGCCGTAGAGGATCACCACCGGGGCGCCCTCCCCGCGGCGGCGCACGCCCAGCTTGACGCCATCCACCTCCATGGTCTCGGAAACCCACGTCATGAACCCTGCGCCTCCTCCGCGTGACCCTGCGCCTCTTCCGCGTGCCGCTTGATGAAATCGATGGCCAATGCGTTGAACTCCTCGGGGTGCTCCGCGTGGGAGCAGTGCCGCGAGTTTTCGAAAACCTTCACTTCGGAACCGGGTATCTCGGCCTGCAGGTCGGTGGCGTAGGTGGGAAAACGCAGCGGGTCCTTGTCGCCGGCCACGATCAGCACCGGACAGCGGATCTTGCCGTAGTCGGGCCGCACGGGACGGAAGCCGCGAGGCTGTCCCGAGGGCGCGAGGCGGGCGGCGGCGCACGCCTCCCACACGCCCGGTTCCAGACTGGCCTGCCAGCGCTCCTCCACCACCTCGTCGGCCCACCAGCGCTCGTTGTAGAAGCACACGCGCAGGATGTCGCGCATCTGCTCCCGCTCGCCGGTGTAAGCGGTGAGTATCTTGCGTTCGTCGTTGTCGGGGGCCTTGCCGCCGCCGCTCACGGCGATCACCGAGGCCACGTCGAAGCGCGGGTCCGTCGCCATCTGGAGGCAGAACCCGCCGCCGAAGGAGTTGCCCATGAGGTGCACGGGGCCGAGGCACATGGTCCGGAGGAAGCCGTCGACGTGCTTGAGTCGGAAACCCACGGCGTCGCTGAAGTTGTACACCAGGTCGGTGCGGCCGAAGCCGGCCAGGTCGGGGGCGTAGACGTGGAAGTGCTCGCCGAGCTGGGCGATGTTGTAACGCCAACTGAACTCGGCCCGGCCGCCGAACTCGCCGCTGTGGATCAGCACGACGGTGGGGCCGCGGCCGACGCCCGCTTCGAGGTAATGGGTACGTATCTGGCCCACTTCGACGAAGTGGCTGCTTACGCCAGGGGGGAGGTCGATCATGGAAGGTTGCGTAGCCGATGGCACCATAGCCTGTCAATATGGGGGCCCCGCCCCCCCTGGATTCCCGCTTCCGCGGGAATGACGTTCCGTAGGGTGGAGGGGCCCCGCCCCCCCTGGATTCCCGCCCCCGATCGGGGGCGAGGGCAAGCTTTCGCGGGGATGACGTTCCGTAGGGTTTTTGCCTCACGGGTTTGTCACAGCCTGTTTCGCGGGAATGGCGGGTCGAGGGGGCTCTGCTCCATGAGGTTGACACCGCCCGTTCCGCGGGACTGACGATTCCGGGCGTTTGGCGCGTCTGCCCGGGGGAAACGAGACTCGCGGCTGAACCGGGTATGTGGTAGTGTCGTGCCTCAAGTCGGATTCAATCCCGACCCGCATCACCGAAACATCAAGAACGCAGGGGGGATCACATGCACTGGGGTATGGAGAACAGAATGGCGCGCATCATCCAGCCGAATGATGGACGTTGCGTGATGTTGGCCGTGGACCACGGCTACTTTCTCGGCCCGACGAGCGGGCTGGAGCAGCCACGCGAGACCATCGAGCCGCTACTGCCCCACGCGGACGCCATCATGCTCACCCGCGGCGTGCTGCGGACCGCCGTGGATGCCAACATGCAGGGGCCGGTGGTGCTGCGGGTGTCCGGCGGCACCAGCATCCTGAAGGAACTGTCCAACGAGGACATCACCGTTTCCATCGAGGACGCCATCCGCCTCAACGTGTCGGCCATGGCGCTGTCGATCTTCGTGGGCTCGGAGTTCGAGAAGGAGACACTGGTGAGCCTCGCCAAGCTGGTGGACGAGGGCGAGAGGTACGGCATCCCCGTGCTCGCCGTCACCGCGGTGGGCACGAACATGGCCCGGGACGAGCGCTATCTGAGTCTTTCGTGCCGCATCGCCGCCGAGCTGGGCGCCCACATCGTCAAGACCTACTACTGCGAGGGGTTCGAGAACCTGGTCAACAGTTGCCCGATTCCGGTGATCGTGGCCGGCGGCAAGAAGACCCCGGAGATGGAAGCCCTGGAGCTCACCAAGAACGCCGTGGACCACGGCGCGGTGGGCGTCGACATGGGCCGCAACATCTTCCAGTCCGACAGCCCGGCGGGGATGATCCAGGCGGTGCGGGCCATCGTCCACGGCGGCGCCTCGGTCGAGGAAGCCTACGGCATCTACGAGTCGTCGCGGCCGTCGTCGGAACGCGCGGCCGGCTAGGCGGTATAAGGGACCTTTCGGTTACGAGCGGGGGTGACGGTGACCCTTCACTACCGTCATTCCCGCGGAAGCGGCTGTGTCAATACCCGTGAGGCAAGGACCCTACGGAACGTCATTCCCGCGAGACAGGCTGTGTCAATACTCACCAAGCTACCACGTAACAGAACGTCATTCCCGCGGAAGCGGGAATCCAGGGGCGGTGGTGGGGCACTACAACGGCGTTTCCCCGCCTCGCCACCCCTGGATTCCCGCTTTCGCGGGAATGACGGTGGTGGGTGTTCAGCCTAGAGCCGATCACACAACAGCCAGCCTTCGGGAACGAGCCATGCGCGTCGCCATGTACTACAGCAACGATGACGTTCGGCTGGAGGAACTGCCGGTTCCCAAGGCCGGGCCGGGCGAGTTGCTGATGCGGGTGGAGGCCAGCGGCATCTGCGGCACCGACGTGCTCGAGTGGTACCGCCGCCAGCAGGCGCCCAGGGTGCTCGGCCACGAGGTCACCGGCGAGGTGGCCGAGGTGGGCGCCGGGGTCACCGGATTCGCACCCGGCGACCGCATCGTCACCACCCACCACGTTCCCTGCAACGACTGCCACCACTGCCGCTCCGGACACGCCTCAGTGTGTCAGCTCATGCGCGAGACCCACTTCGATCCCGGCGGCTTCGCCGAGTACCTGCGGCTGCCCAAGGTCAACGTGGATTGCGGAACCTTCCTGCTTCCGGACTCGCTTTCCTTCGAAGCGGGCTCCTTTGTCGAGCCGCTGGGCTGCGTCGTGCGGGCCCAAGACCACGCCCGCGCGCCGTTGCAGGAAAACGTGCTGGTCATCGGCACCGGCATCGCCGGGCTGCTGCACGTCCAGGTGGCCCGGAGCCGCGGGGTCAAGGCCCTGGCCGCCACCGACATCAACGAGGAACGCCTGCGCCTGGCCCGCTCCCTAGGCGCCCACCACACCTTCCACGCCACCGACGACGTGCCGGCGCGCGTGCGCGAAGCCTGCGACGGCCGGCTGGCGGATCTCGTGATCGTCTGCACCGGCGCCGCCCCGGCGATCCGGCAAGCGTTCCAGAGCGTCGAGCGCGGCGGCAAGCTGCTCTTCTTCGCCTCCACTCCAGCCGGGCACGAAGTGCCCATGCCGCTATACGAGATGTGGCGCGACGAGGTCGGCCTCGTCACTTCCTATGGCGCGAGTCCGCAGGATTTGAAGGATGCCGTGGATCTGTTGGCGGGTGGAAAGGTGCGCGTGGACGAGCTTGTCACCCACCGCCTGTCCCTTGCAGAGACGGAGAGGGGCTTTCAGCTCGTGGCCAACGCACAGGATTCGCTCAAGGTCATCATCGAGCCGCAGCGAGCCTGACTGCCGACTCGATTCTTCCGCATGGGAGCCAGCATGGTCCAGATCATCGCGCGAATAGCCGCTGGGTCGCTACTGCGAAGGCATGCGGGCGAGTCGCTTCGTAGTCTCGATCAGTACCGTCACCTGCTCATCACCAAACTTGTTAATGCCGAACCCGTGGGCAATGGCGTTCCTGCATTTCATCATGTCGGCGAGACCCTGATAGTCGTCCCTTGAGATGACGCCATGAACGACCGCAAGATTGAGGACGTAGCCCGATGTCGTTATACGTTTGATCGAGACCCCCTCTTCCTCGATCATCATCCTCAACAGGGCCTCGCATGCCGACCAGGCAAGAAGAAAGGCCGCCTCGGCAAAACCTGATTCAAGCACTCTTTCAGCCTGCGCAATCCGCTGAAGGATGTTCTCTCCCTCGAACGACTTCGCGCCGTCAGGTGACTCCAGGCCCTCGGGTTCACCCACAAGAATCAACTCGAAGCTCCACCCAGGCTTTGAGTTGAGCAGTTGCGCCAGCTTTGTCACTTCGGGAGTCGCGGTCAGCGTGGACCGGCATTTCACTTCGATCACCTTTGTTTCGTCACCTTTCCGGGCGACCAAATCCGCGCGGAAACCGGGCAAGAAATCCAGGGACTCGTCTCGGGACACGGCGTAGCCCTTGCTGCGGTATTCCTCTGCCGTTACGTCGGCGAGTCTTGATTCGAGAATGGTTGCGTCTTCCATCAGGAAATCACCTCCTGAATCGGCGCATTGTCCACAACGACGTGGAGGAATGCTCTGCCTTGGGCAAGCGCCTCATTCAAAACAAGTGATGAACTTTGAACTCGCAAAATGGCATTCAGGTTTCTCTTACGACAGAGCATATCCGTTACCTGGGAGTCATCAGAATAAACCAGTCCCTTCAAGGCGTCCAGAATCAGCTTGGGGATATTGTCGACATCCGGAGCCCCTCGGTCGAAGAAGTGAGTCACGGTCACCATGACCGGCCCTACAAACGGTGAATCCACACCCCAACGCGTTGCCGCCCCGCTCCTGACGTTCCGGGTCCACTGCCTTCGGCGCTCAACATTGCGGGCTTGTTGAGACACGGGAGAACCGTCTACGACGAATTCGAAGGGTAAGGCCACTGCTCTATGTGATACTCAAGGATCGCACAACCGAACCGGGTAGTAGTCGAGTTCTGACTCAAACCACAGTAGAAGCGAATACCGTGCCAAACCTGTCCGTCGGCCTACGCCCCGCCTACAACCGCAGAGCCATCCGCTTTCGTCGGGAAACTGACGCAGTGTCATCTGAGGGACATAATGTCGACGTTTCGGTGTGCTCATCGGCGGCGATGGAACTCAGCAACGCGTTTCGACACATAAGCGAGGGAAGTCCTCGCTCCGTATCGTTACGCTGTCAAGAGTGGTGAAGCGTGACGACGGTAGCCGCAGGCAATATTGCCCTGTGGTACGCCTCTACAGGCGGGGGCTGGCGTGGAGGTTTATTCGAGCTCCGTCGATTCAACCGGCGCTTGCCGCACCTTGCCGGCGGCTATCTCGCGCAGGGCCACGACGATCTCGCGGTTGTCGGAGTCCACCAGGGGCTTGGCGCCCTTGAGGAGCTGCTTGGTGCGTTGGGAACCGAGCATGACGAGCTTGAAGCGGTTGGTAACCTCGTTGAGGCAGTCTTCGACGGTAATTCTTGCCACGGCATTGTCTCCTGTTACGCGAAGCTCTGTTGGGCCGGAACCTCTTCCCGCGCCGACGTGTCGATCTCGAAACCCAGGTCCGCGATCATCCGATGGGCGTCGGAGGCGTCCTGGCCCGAGGTGGTCAGGTAGCCGTTGACGAAGATGGAGTTGGCCGGGTACAGGCTCAGCGGCTGCAGCGAGCGCAGGTTGACTTCCCGCCCTCCGGCCACGCGGATCTCCTTGCTCGGGTTGACGAAGCGGAACAGGCACAGGACCTTGAGGCAGTACTGGGGCGTCAGATTGGAACGCCCGGCCATGGGGGTCCCGGGGATGGCGTGCAGGAAGTTGACCGGGATGGAATCCACATCCAGCTCCCGTAGCGACACGGCCAGGTCGAGGACGTCGTCGTCCTGCTCGCCGAGTCCGACGATGCCGCCGCAGCAAGTGGACAGCCCCGCGGCCTTGACGCTTTCCAGCGTCGCCACCCGGTCCTCGTAGGTATGCGTCGTGACCACCTCGGGGTGGTAGCGGCTGCTGGTGTTGAGGTTGTGGTTGACCCGCTCGACCCCGGCGTCCTTGAGGATGCGCGCCTTGGACTCGGTCAGCAGCCCCATGCACGCGCAGATGTTGATGGGGACGCGGCTCTTGATCTCGGCCACGGCGTCGGCCATCCGCTCGGTTTCCTTGAGCGTGGGGCCGCGACCGCTGTTGACCAGGCAGAAGCGCATGGCGCCCACTTCCTTGGCCCGCAACGCGGCTTCCACCAATTCCTCCTTGGCGAGAAACGGGTACTTGTCGATCTCGGCCTCGGAAACCGACGACTGCGAACAGTAGCCGCAATCCTCGGGGCACAGACCGCTCTTGGCGTTCATGAGCACGTGGATCTGCACCCGTTTGCCGTAGTAGTGGTGGCGGACGCGGAAGGCGGCGTCGAGCAATTCCGGCAACCTTTCGTCGGCGCCGTGAATGACGGACTTCATTTCAGCCGGGGACAGAAGTTCTCCGGCGAGCGACTTTTCCGCGAGATCCGCGTACCTCGGTTCCACGTTGTTCATGGGGGTTTCGTGTAACATGGGGGGTGCGATTCCGCAACCAAACCGCCGCCCGCGCACCAGGCGCCTAACCGATGAAGAGCTGGAAGATCGCGCCCCGCTGGTTCGCCACCGTCTTGGGCATCAGGAGCCGCGGCTCGGGCACCAGCGCGCTCCGGGCCACCTCCCAGTTGGTCTGCGGCAACGGGTCCAGCGCGCGGATCTCGTCCAGCGAAAGGTAGACGGCCCGGTCCACTTCCCGCCCGTCCGGCGTGGGCTCGGCGGTCAGGCCCCGGAGCAGCAGCACGACGTAGAGGCTGTTGCCGGACTCGGCGTCGTAGCGGCTGCGGACACCCAGCACTCCCTCGACCTCCGCCTCGACCCCGGCCTCCTCGGCCACCTCGCGCACCACCGCGTCCTCGATGGTCTCGTCCGGCTCGATGAAACCGCCGGGGACCTGCCAGTTGCCGTGCCCGCGGCGCGACGCGCGGCGCACGAAGAGCAGGCGTCCGTCCCGCACCACCGCCCCACCCACGCCGACATTGTAGCCCGTGTTGTAGCGTTCCGGTATGGCCATGTCGTCCTTTCCGGTCGCGAGCGTTCTCCCCGCGACCCCGCGATGTTATAACTTGGTCCATGAACGCGCGTCCAGCAACACTCGATCGGGGCCGCCCGCCCACGGTCCCACGGAGGACCCGCCATGAGTGACGCCCTGGGTTGGCGGCGCAAGTTCGCCGTCATCGCCCCTTCCACCAATACTTCCGTGCAGCCCGAGTTCGACGACATGCGACCGGAGGGTGTGACCAACCACTTCGCCCGCATCTGGATCCCCGACGATCCCATCCACGACGACGCGGACTTCGAGCAGTTGATGCGGAACATCCGCGCGGAGGTGGACAACGCCATCGACCGCGTCATGACATGCCGGCCCGACTACCTGATCATGGGTATGTCGTCCGAGACGTTCTGGGACGGCGCCGAGGGCAGCCGGCGCCTGCTGGCGAACGTGGAGGACCGGTCGGGGGTCCGCGTGGCCATGGGCTCCTACGCGTGCGAGGCGGCGTTGGAGGCCTACGGCGGCATTCGCCGCCTGGGGGTGATCACGCCCTACATGCCCGTGGGCGACTCCCAGGTGGTGCGCTTCTTCACCGACTGCGGCTACGAGGTGGCGCGCCTCAAGGGGCTCAAATGCGAGAGCCCGGTGCTGATCGCCCACGTACAGGCGGACACGCTGGAGGCGGCCATCCAGGAAGTGGACGGCGACGACGTGGACGCGGTGGTCCAGGTGGGCACCAACCTGGCCATGGCGCGTATCGCGGCGGAGGCGGAACAACGGCTGGGCAAGCCGGTCATCGCCATCAACACGGCCATCTACTGGTACGCGATGCGCCAGAACGGTCTGTCGGACAAGGTCGAGGGCTTCGGCAGCCTGCTGTCGCGGTTTTGAGCATCCTCCGACGGAAAGGGGACAACTCGTGGACTTGACGGTTTATCGCGTCCCCGCGTGGGCGGCCGAGCCCGGACTGAGACACGGCTTCGCGGGCCGGAACGGGGGCAACAGCGCGGGCGCGTACGCCAGCCTCAACGTCTCCTTTAACGTCGGCGACGACCCCCGGGCGGTGAAGGACAACTATTGCGCCATGAAGGGCGCCGTGGGCATGGTCGGGACCCGGATGGTCACCATGCGGCAACGGCACGGCGACACGGTCCTCGACGTCGCCGAGCCATGCAAGGAGGCTGGCGAGGGGGACGCCATGGTGACGGACGCGCCGGGCGTTTTCCTGGGAGTGCTCACCGCCGACTGCGTTCCCATCGTCTGTTGGGCACACACGTCGGAGCGCCGGCTGGCGGCGGTCATCCACGCGGGCTGGCGCGGCACCCTTGCCGGGGTGGCGCCGAAGACCGTGCGGCACATCGAGAGCCGCTACGGCACGCCGGCTCACGACCTGGCGTGCGCCCTGGGACCGGCCATCGGACCGTGTTGCTACGAGATCGGCGCGGACGTGGCCGACCCGCTGGTGCGGCAGTGGGGGGAGCGGGCGGAGGCGGCGCTTCAGTCCCGAGACGGCGGCACCTACCTCGACCTGAGACGGCTGAACGCCGCGTTGCTGGCGGCGAGCGGCGTCCCCGAGGAGCGCATCCACTCGAGCGGCCCCTGTACCGCGTGCAACCCGGCGGAGTTCTTCTCCCACCGGCGGGAATCGAAGGGGGGCGCGGGGGTTACCGGGCGGCAGGCCGGCTTCATCGGATGGTCGACTGGGGGTTGAAGATGCGCGTTGAGGATACCGCGCTGAAAACAGAAAGCCCTGGCTGACGCGATGGCCAGCCAGGGCTCGGCGTACTGTCGGAATTGACCAAGACCCTCAATTCCGAAAATGGCTCGAGAGCCTAGGTCTCAGTCACCTCGCAGCTACATATTTCATACATATCTTGACCACCTCCTTTCTCTGCTGACTGCCATCCTAGGGAAGCAGGCGGCGTTTGTCAAATATTTTCCGCAACATGGGCGAAAACCCTACCCCTGGATTCCCGCTATCCCAGGCTGTGCCAAGACTGGATTGGCGCCAACCCCCCGATTCGTCATTCCCGCGGAAGCGGGAATCCATGGGTGGTGGTGGGGCACTATAGGGGCGTTTCTCCGCCTCGCCCCGCCTGGATTCCCGCTTCCGCGGGAATGACGATTCGGGGGGGTTGGCGCCAATCCTTGTCCGGACGACGCTCTGACACAGCCGCTTCCGCGGGAATGACGATTCGGGGGGTTGGCGCCAATCCTTGTCCGGGTGACGTTTTGACACAGCCTGTTGCGCGGGAATGACGATTCGGGGGGTTGGAGATACGCCTTATGGCGTCTTTGTCCGGACGCCCGCGAGCTTCTTGACGGCGAAGGCGGCGGCGTTGCGCACTCGGGCGTCGGGATCGTCCTTCGCGGCGCGGGTGAGCGCATCCAGGGTTTCCGCGTTCACCTCCGTCGCCTTGGCGAGGCTGGTTACCACCGCCACGCGGACCAGGGGCTCGGGGTCGCGCATGGCTTCCAGGAAGGCGGACGCGAGACCGATGTCCGCCGCGCCGGCGTCCCGGCCCTCGTGGACGTCCCGCAGGCAGTACACGGTCATGCGCCGCTGGGTGGGCGAGCCGTCGCGCAGAAGAGATTGAAGGCGCGCTTCCACCTCCGGGTAGCGTTTGCCGAGGTCGGTGAGCAGGAGTTGCGTGGCCCAGCGCAGGTCCTGATCGCCGCTTCCGAGACCGTGGGCGAGCACGTCGAGGCAGAGCGTGGAGGGGCGCGCCACCTGCCCCAGGGCGTAGGCGACGGGCCAACGCGGAGCGGCGCTCAAGCGCCGGTCGAGGGCCTCGGCAACCCCCGGCTCCTCGGCCGCCAGGGCCACCAACTCCTCCACGGCGCGGCGCACCACCCCCTTGTCGGTTTGCTCCAGCGCGGCGAGCAGGGGCGCCATGCGCGGGTCCAGTGTCGGTTCCGGCATACAGGGTTATGAGGATTCGATCACGCGGCGCAGGCGGCCCGGGAAGTCCGTGATGATGCCGTCGACCCCGAGGGCCAGGAGCTCGGTCATCTCGTCGGTGTCGTTGACGGTCCAGACGTGCACCTCGACGCCCAGGGCGTGGGCGGCGGCCAAGGACGCGGGCGTGACGAGATCGATGCCCTCGTGGCGGCGCGGTATCTGGAGCGCCCGGCCGGGGACTTCGGACGGTGCCGCTTGACCCGACCACAGCGCGGTCATGAGGGCGCGTATCTCGCCGGTGGAGAAGCCCGTGGCGACGGGTAGCCCGCGCTCGTGGATGACCGCCCGGGCGGAGCGCATCGTGGCATCGTCCTCTGCCGCCACCAGGACCTGTCGCGCCTTGCCGAACTCCTCGATCACATCGAACAACGTATTCATGGCGAGCGGCGACAATTCCTTGATCTCCACCGTGGCCGCGGCCTGGGGAAACTCCGCGAAGAACTCCCGCAGGGTGGGGACTCGGATTCCCTGCCCGCGGAAGGGATACGTCGCGCCGCCATCGGCGCTGAAGCGGTACCCGGCGTCGAGCCGCTGCAACTCCTCCACGCTCATTTCCCGTACCGGGCCAGCGGCATCGGTGGTGCGCTCGACGGTCGCATCGTGGATGATCACGATCTCACCGTCAGCGGTCGCGTGGACGTCCATTTCGAGAAAGGTCGCGCCTTCCTCAAGGCCGCGACGGAACGACGGCAGGGTGTTTTCCGGCATGGTGCCGGCGGCGCCCCGGTGCCCCGCGATGCGCGGCACCGGCCCCGAGAAAAATGCGTGCGAATGAGGTTCCGTCATTTTCGGTGGAGTTTGGGGCAGTGATGGAATCCGGGGCGTTCCTTGAATTTTCGGTCAATGGCGCCTATGCTTTCCGGGATCCATTTGGACCCCAGGATCCATCGACATTGATAGCCGCGGCGACCTTCCCGGGTCAAGCAAGTGGACATCCCGGCCCGCGCCCGGAGCACGCGAGGGCCCTCCGACAGAGAGCGTTGCCGCGCCACCGGGGCTTGTCGCGTAAAGGACGTAAAGGAAATAGATGGCTGTAGAGGATCGGCTTCTTCGACTGAAGGAATTGGATCGCCGGGCGGAGCTCGGCGGCGGCGAGGTGCGTATTCGCCGGCAGCACAATGAAGGCAAGCTGCTGGCGCGGGAACGCATCGAGATCTTGCTGGACCAGGGTAGCTTCGTGGAGCTGGACCGGCTGCGCACCCACGACTGCACCGACTTCGACATGCAGGACCAGAAGATCCCGGGCGACGCCGTGGTCACGGGATCGGGCGCCATCGACGGCCGCAACGTCTTCGTCTACGCCCAGGACTTCACGGTGTTCGGCGGCAGCCTGAGCGGGGTGGTGGCGGACAAGATCTGCAAGGTCCAGGAAATGGCCATGAAGAACGGCTCGCCGATCCTGGGCATCAACGACTCGGGCGGCGCGCGCATCCAGGAAGGGGTCGTCAGCCTCGACGGCTATGCCCGGATCTTCGCCAACAACGTCGCGGCTTCGGGCGTGGTGCCGCAGATCTCGGCCATCATGGGGCCGTGCGCCGGCGGCGCGGTGTACTCGCCGGCCATCACCGACTTCATCTTCATGACCAAGAACACGGGCTACATGTTCATCACCGGCCCGGACGTCATCAAGACCGTAACCCACGAGGAGGTCACCAAGGAGGAGTTGGGCGGCGCCGAGACCCACACGCGCAAGAGCGGCGTGGCGCACTTCTCGGCGGACAACGACAAGGACTGCCTGCTCATGATGCGCGAGCTCATGAGCTTCCTGCCCAGCAACAACCTGGAGGAGCCGCCGTTCCGCCCCACCGAGGACGATCCCTACCGGCGCGACCAGCGCCTGCAGCATGTGGTGCCGCAGAATCCCAACCTGCCCTACGACATGAAGGACCTCATCGGCGCGGTGGTGGACGAAGGCTACTTCTACGAGGTGCACAAGGAGTTCGCCCCCAACATCGTGGTGGCGTTCGCGCGCCTGGGCGGACGCACGGTGGGCATCGTCGGCAACCAGCCGGCCCACCTGGCGGGCTGCCTGGACATCAACGCGTCGGTCAAGGCGGCGCGCTTCGTGCGCTTCTGCGACTGCTTCAACATTCCGGTGATCACCTTCGTCGACGTGCCCGGGTTCCTCCCAGGCACCGGCCAGGAATACGACGGCATCATCCGCCACGGCGCCAAGCTGCTGTTCGCCTACGCCGAGGCCACCGTGCCCAAGATCACCGTCATCACCCGCAAGGCCTACGGCGGCGGCTACATCGTCATGGCCAGCAAGTTCCTGCGCGGCGACGTCAACATGGCCTACCCGGCTTCGGAGATCGCGGTGATGGGACCCGAGGGCGCCATCAACATCGTCTTCCGCAACCAGCTCAAGGATGCGAAGGACGAGAAGAAAACGAGGCAGAAGCTGGTGGACGACTACCGGCGGCTCTTCGCCAATCCGTTCCGCTCCGCCGAGCTGGGCAACCTCGACGCCATCATCCTGCCCGAGGACACCCGTCCCACCCTGATCCGTACGCTGGAGATGCTCAAGAACAAGCGCGAGACCAACCTCCCCCGGAAACACGGCAACGTGCCGCTCTGAAGCCCGGGGGCGAACAGCGGAAGCGTTCGAGAATGTTCAAACGAATCCTGGTGGCCAACCGCGGCGAGATCGCCGTCCGCATCATCCGGGCGTGCCGCGAGCTGGATATCGAAAGCGTGGCGGTCTACTCCGAGGCGGACCGCGACGCGCTCCACGTCAAGTACGCCGACTACTCCTATCCGGTGGGGCCGGCGCCGTCGGCCGAGAGCTACCTGCGCATCGACCGCATCATCGACGCGGCCAGGAAGAGCCGCGCCGAGGCGATCCATCCGGGCTACGGCTTTCTCGCCGAGAACCCCGCGTTCGCGCGCGCCTGCGGCGACGCCGGCATCGTCTTCCTGGGGCCGGCCCCGGACGTCATCAAGCAGATGGGCGACAAGGTCCACGCGCGCGCCCTCATGAAGAAGGCCGGCCTGCCGGTGATCCCGGGGTCGGACGACATCCTCAGCTCCGAGGAGGAGGTGCTGGAGACCGCCGAGGCCATCGGCTACCCGTGCGTGCTCAAGGCCGTGGCCGGAGGCGGCGGCAAGGGGCTGCGGCTCGTGGAGTCGAGCGACGAAGTGCGCTCGGCCTTCCGCGCGGTGCGCTCCGAGGCGGCGTCGTCCTTCGGCGACTCCCGGCTCTACGTCGAGAAGTACCTGGAGCGCTGCCGCCACATTGAGGTCCAGCTCCTGGCCGACATCTACGGCAAGGTGCTGCACCTCTTCACGCGCGAGTGCTCCATCCAGCGGCGTCACCAGAAAATCATCGAGGAGTGTCCCGCGCCGAGCATCGACGTGCGCATGCAGAAGGCCATGGGCAAGACCGCGGCCCAGGGCGCCAAGGCGCTCAAGTACACCGGGGTCGGCACCATGGAGTTCCTGGTGGACCGCCAGAAGAACTTCTACTTCCTGGAGATGAACACCCGGCTGCAGGTGGAGCACGCCATCACCGAGCGGGTCATGGGCATCGACCTGGTGAAGGCACAGATCAACGTGGCCGATGGCAACCCCCTGCCCTGGTCCCAACGCCAGATCAAGGGCGCGGGCCATGCCATCGAATGCCGCATCTACGCCGAGGACCCCGAGACCGACTTCATGCCCTGTCCGGGCAAGATCGAGGGGCTGCGCCTGCCCGAGGGCTTCGGCATCCGCAACGACTGCGGCGTGTACGAGGGCGCGGAGATCCCCATCTACTACGACCCCATGATCGCCAAGCTCATCGTCTGGGGCGAGGACCGCGCCGAGGCCATCCGGCGCCTCAAGCGCGCCCTGCGCGAGTACCAGGTGCGCGGCGTCAAGACCAACATACCGTTCCATCAGTGGATGCTGCGCCACCCGCGGTTCATCGAGGGCGACTTCTACACCGGGTTCGTGGACGAGCAGCGCGGGTACATGGCGCGGGAGGAAGTCTACCCGAACCGCCACGTGGCGCTGGCCTCCGCTGCCATCGTGGCGCTGCACCGGGAGCAGGAACGGGCGCTGCAGATGGTGGAGAAGGGCGCGGCGGAGGAATCGGGATGGCGCGACGTCGGGCGCCGGGAGGCGCTCCGGCTCCGTCCCGACGCGGCCGCGCCGGGACGCGGGTGGTGAGGCCATGGCGTTCATCGCAAAGCTCGGCGGCCAGACCTCGGTCGTGCGCATCACGGAGACCGAGAAGTCCATCTACAAGGTGGTGGTGGACGGGCACGAGTTCACCGTGGACGGGCGGCGCACCGGACGCAACAACTACTCCCTCCTGATCGACAACCGCTCTTTCGAGGTGGACGTCGACGTGGACGTCGACGTGGACGCCACCGAGGACGAGTACCGCGTGCTCCTCGACGGCCGCACCTACCACATCAGCATGTCCGACGAGCGCCAGGTGCGGGTCGGCAGCAACCAGTCCGGCATCGAGGTGTCCGGCCGCCAGGAGGTCAAGATTCCCATGCCCGGCAAGGTCGTCACCGTGCTCGTGAACGAGGGCGACACCGTAACCAAGGGACAGGGGCTGGTGATCGTCGAAGCCATGAAGATGGAGAACGAGGTGCGCGCCCCCAGCCCCGGCACGATCAAGGAGATCCGCGTCAAGACCGGCGAGGCGGTGGAATCCGGGCAGGTGCTGGTGATCGTGGAGTGACCCTTCGACTTCGCTACGCTCAGGGCCAGCGGTCTATTCTTCGTCCCCCTCGTCCCCCTCGTCCGTCCCCGTGTCCTTCCGCCTCATGAAATAGACCACCACGACGGTGAAGCCGTAGAGCACCGTCAGCGGCAGTGCCAGCAGGATCTGCGAGACCACGTCCGGCGGCGTGAGCAGGGCGCCCAGCACGACGATGGCGAGCAGGGCGTAAGGGAAATGCCGGATCATCATGCGGTGGTCGATGAGCCCCACCCGCGCCAGGAACACCCCCACCACCGGCAACTCGAAAACGACGCCGAAGGCCAGCATGAGCTTGGCCGAGAACCCCAGATACTCGCTCACGCGTATCGCCGGGCGGATGTCCAGTTGCTGATACTGCTCCAGGAAGAAGCGGTAGCCCACGTCGAAGATCACGATGTAGCAGAAGCCCGCCCCGAGCAGGAAAAACAGCGTGCCGTAGACCACGAACGCCCTGGCGTAGCGTTTTTCCCGGCTGTAGAGGCCCGGCGCCACGAACTGCCACGCGTGCCACAGGAGCACCGGCAGCGCCACGAAGACCGCGGCCACGAACGCGACCTTGAGCTTGGCGAAAAAGGCCTCGGCGACGCCGGTGCCGATGACGGTGAGACCCGCGGCCTCGAGCCGGAGCAGGGGCGCGGTCATGAAGGCGATGAGCCAGCCCGCCACCGCGTAACAGGCCAGGAAGGCCAGTAACACGGTCACGGCGGACTTGATGAGACGGGAGCGCAGTTCCTCGAGGTGCGCGGTGAGCGGCATGCTGGCGTCGTGCGACAGCCGCTCCGCTTCGTCCGCGCCGACACTCTCCTCCGCGCCCGCTCCTTCGTCCGCGTTCACTCTTTCGTGGGGGGATCGCCCGCTGGAGATATGGTATTGGCGGGGGGGCCTTCTCCGGACGGCTCGGAATGCGTGCTCTCGGTAGGCGGAGGCGTCTCGAGCTCATCCGTGGCGGTTTGCAGCTCGCGTTTCATATCGTCGGTGGTGCGGCGAAACTCCGCCAGCCCCCGGCCCAGGGCGCGCGCCATCTCGGGCAGCTTCTTCGGCCCCAGGACGATCAAGGCCACGGCCAGGATCAAGAGCAACTCGGGCATTCCGATACCAAACATTTCGACTCCCAGAGGGTAGGCTAAGGCATTTGCGGGGGGGAGTCAAAGAGGGACGCGGAGCGCGCCGCGGCACCGCCCGCGCTTTGACTCCGTCTGTTGCGCAATGGTATGTTGCCCATCAACATGCGCCCTTCCGCCATCGTCACGGACCCGGTGTTCCTCAAGCACGAGCCGGGTCCGTACCACCCCGAGAACCCGCAACGGATCAAGACGCTTCTCGACCTCGCCGGCGAGGTCGCGGGCGGCGGCGACCGCTTCGAGCTGCTCCCTTTGCGCAGCGCGGTGCAGGCGGAGCTGGAGCTGGGCCACGGTTCGGACTACATCGATCTCGTGCGCTCGACTTCCGAACACGACCGGTTCGCGCTCGACGGCGACACCATCACGTGCCGGGACTCCTTCGGGGTGGCGCTGATGGCGGTGGGCGGGTTCCTGCAACTGCTGGACGCGGTGGCCGCGTCGGACTACGGCAACGGCTTCGCCATGGCGCGGCCGCCGGGACATCACGCGCTGCGCAACCGCGGCATGGGGTTCTGCCTGTTCAACACGGTGGCGATCGGCGCCCGCTATCTCCAGGAGAAGCACGGTGCGCGGCGGGTCGCCATCATGGACTGGGACGTGCATCACGGCAACGGCTCGCAGGACGCGTTCTACGACGATCCTTCCGTGCTGTTCCTGTCGACGCACCAGTACCCGTACTATCCGGGAACCGGCGCCGCCGACGAGGTGGGCAGCGGCCGGGGAGAGGGCTACACGGTGAACGTGCCGCTGCCGGCGGGCTGCGGCGACGCGGAATACCTGGCGGTCTTCAGGGACATCATCGTCCCGGCCATCGAGCGCTACGAGCCCGACTGGCTGCTGGTATCGGCCGGGTTCGATTCGCACCGCGACGACCCCCTGGCAGCCATGGGCGTCACCGAGCGCGGCTTCGGCGTCATGGCCAACGCGCTGCTGGAGCTGGCGCGGAAACACACCGGCGGCAAGATCGCGTTTCTGTTGGAGGGCGGATACGATCTCGCCGCGCTGCGCAACTCCGTGGCCACCGTGCTGGAGTGCATGCAGTCGGAGGAAGCCGCCTCCTTCGAGGCGGGCGGGGAGCGCATCGCGACCCGTATCCGGGAGGTGCTTCAAATACGCGAGCGGTATTGGTAGAGCAAGGCATCCTGAGAAAGACCATGGCAAATCCCAACGGACGCAGAGTCGTCATCACCGGCATGGGGATGTTGACCCCCCTGGGCATCGGCGTGGCCGCCAACTGGGAGGCGGTTCAGGCCGGGCGCTCCGGCATCGGCCCCATCACCCGCATCGAGGACATCGAGTCGTTCGCCAGCCGCATCGGCGGCGAGGTGGACGATTTCAACCCGCTGGACTACATCGACGCCAGGGAAGTCAAGAAGATGGACCTGTTCATGCAGTACGGCATGGCCGCCGCGCAAATGGCGGTGGAGGACAGCGGGTTCTCCGTGAGCGGCGACGAAGCGTTCCGCGCCGGGTCCATCGTGGGCGTGGGCTTCTGCGGCATCGCCACCATCGAGCACTATCATGAAGTGTACCTGAAGCAGGGGCCGCGCAAGATATCGCCCTTCTTCATCCCCAAGGTCATCTCCAACCTGGCGCCGGGCCAGATCGCTATCCGCCACGGGCTCAAGGGCGTCAACTGGACCCCCACCTCGGCGTGCGCGTCCGGCAACAACGCCGTGGGCGAGGCCTTCCACCTGATCCGCGAAGGCCGGCAGGACGCGGTCATCGCCGGCGGCACGGAAGCGGCCACGACTCCCCTGGGGCTGGGCGGGTTCGCCGCCATGAAGGCGCTGTCCACGCGCAACGACGAGCCGGAGAAGGCGAGCCGGCCGTTCGACAAGGAGCGGGACGGTTTCGTCATGTCCGAGGGCGCGGGCATGCTGGTGCTGGAGGAGCGCGAACGCGCGCTGCGGCGCGGCGCGCCGATCTACGCCGAGATGATCGGCTACGGCACCAACGGCGACGCCTACCACATCACCTCTCCGGCTCCCGAGGGCGAAGGCGCCGCCCGCTGCATGGCGCTGACCCTGGCGGACGCCGGCGTCGAGACGGCGGAGGTGGACTACATCAACGCCCACGGCACCTCGACCCCCTACAACGACGCCAACGAGACCGCCGCCATCAAGAGCGTGTTCGGCGCGCACGCCCGCGCACTCGCCGTCAGCTCCACCAAGTCCATGACCGGCCACCTGCTCGGCGCCGCCGGCGCGGTGGAAGCCATCTACAGCGTGCTCGCGCTGCACCACGGCATGTTGCCGCCCACCATCAACTACGAGACGCCCGACCCCGACTGCGATCTCGATTACGTATCCAACCAGGCGCGGGAGGCGGACATTCGGGTCGCCCTTTCCAATTCCTTTGGATTCGGCGGCACCAACGCGTGCATCCTGCTCAGGAAGGCGACATGACACAGCCAGCACCGCGAAGCGTCATACTGGGCACGGGTTCGGCCCTTCCCTCCAAGGTCGTCACCAACGACGATCTGGCCAAGATAGTGGACACCAGCGACGAGTGGATCACCTCCCGCACGGGCATCAGGGAACGGCGGGGGCTGGAGGACAGCAAGGCCACCTCGGACCTGGCGCTGCTGGCCTCGGAACGGGCGCTGGAGAACGCGGGCCTCGACGTCGCGGATCTGGACGCCATCATCGCGGGCACGTGCACGCCGGACTACCAGTTCCCCAGCCTGGGCTGCGTCCTCGAAGGCAAGCTCGGCGCCAAGGAGGTGTTCTCGTTCGACGTGAACGCCGCGTGCTCGGGCTTTCTCAACGCGCTCTCGGTGGCGGACCTGTTCATCCGCTCCGGGCGCATCAACAACGCCTTGGTGGTGGGCAGCGACGTGCTCAGCCGCTACCTCGACTGGCAGGACCGCAGCACCTGCATCCTGTTCGGCGACGCCGCCGGCGCCGCGGTGTTGGGTGCCGGCGAGAACGGCGACCGGGGCATCCTCAGCACCCAGCTCCAGACCGACGGCTCCTACGCCGAGACGCTCTACATCCGCGCCGGGGGCACCAAGAAGCCGGCCACGCGGGAGACCGTGGAAAACCGCGAGCACTCCATCTACATGAACGGCAAGGAAGTCTTCAAGGTCGCCGTCCGGTCCATGGAAGACATCAGCCGGCGGGTGCTCGCCGAGGCCGGCCTGGGCGTGGAGGACGTCTCCCTGGTGGTGCCGCATCAGGCCAACCGCCGGATCATCGCCGCCCTGGCCGCGCGCCTCGAGATTCCCATGGACAAGGTCGTCGTCAACCTGGACAAGTACGGCAACACCTCCGCCGCCTCGGTCCCGGTGGCGCTGGACGAGGTCCGCCGCGCGGGGCGCATCGCCGACGGCGACATCGTGCTGCTGAACGCCTTCGGCGCCGGTTTCGCCTGGGGCGCCTCCGTGATCCGGTTCTGATGTCCGGGTCGCCGGCCGACCGACCACCCTCTCTCACGTGATCCCGGCCGAAGCCTTCGCGCTCGCCTGCGGCTTCTTCACCGCCGTCAACTTGACCTTCCTCAAGAAGGGATTGGCCCACGGCAATCCCATCAGCGCCACCCTCCTCTCCCTCGCCATCAACGTGCTGTGCTTCTGGAGCTTCGTCCTGGCGGTGCTGCCGTGGGACGAGATCCTCCGCCCCGAGCTGCTGATCTTCGTGCTGGTGGGCGTGATCCAGCCCGGCGGCACGCGCTTCCTCGCCTATCTGAGCGTGGAGAAGGTGGGGGTGGCCGTCACCGCCCCGATCCGCGCCACCACGCCGCTGTTCTCGTCGCTCCTGGCCATCGCCGTGCTGGGCGAGCAGCTCACCCCGGCCGTGGGCGCGGGCACCGCCCTCGTGGTCGGCGGCATCACCCTGCTGAGCCTGAGCGAGGAAAAGAGCGGCGCATGGATGAACATCCTGGTGACGCTGCCGCTCCTCAGCGCCTTCGTCGCCGGCTCCACCCAGGTCATCCGCAAGATCGGCCTCGCCGGCATCAGCCTCCCCATCCTCGGCGCCGCCACCACCACCGGCACCTCCCTCGTCGCCATCGCCCTGTCCCTGACCGTCTCGCGCAACTGGTCCATGGTGCGCTTCCACCGCCGCGCCCTGGGCTACTTCATCCTGGCCGGCTGCTCCGTGACCCTGGGTGTCGCCAGCATCTTCATGTCCCTGCACCTCTCCGACGTCGTCATCGTCGCCCCGCTGGCGAGCCTGAGCCCGCTCTACAGCCTGGTGCTCTCGGCGATATTCCTGCGGGACGTGGAGGTGATCACGACGCGGAAGGTCGTGGCGGCGGGGTTGATCGTGGTGGGGGTGGTGATGATTACAGCGATAAGGTGAGGCGGGGGCGGATTCAAAGGGATGGGGCGTTGTACGGCCGTCGAGCGTTGGCGCTGATGAAACCGGCACCTCTCCGCCCAAGCAAGAATCTCATTCAGGCCGGCGTCGGCCTTAGGTGGATGTCCTCTGCCACGACCAAGGCAATTGCATATCGAATGCATGCATGGATGTCCGCGACCTTCGATTGGGGATAGCAGTCACAAATGATCTGACCGAAAGGGATCTCCTCGTCGACCAGTTCCACGATATCCTGTACGGCAATGAGGGTGCGCGCAACACACGGCTTCCCGAAGTGAACCCCTGTAGGTCAACAACTATTCTGTCCATGCGCACCGTCTTTGTACAGCAGTTTGATCAACTCGCCTCGAATGCGCTCTCGACAAGGAGCCATTCTAACACCTCCTCCGCAGGCCCTAAACCACGACAGAAACACCAGCCAGCAGGTCCTCGGTGAAGCCGGCCTGTACGTGGACGACGCGCGTTCGCCCTCGCCTGCGGGCTTTTCATTCCCATCAACCTGATCCTCCTGAAGAAGGGGATGGCGCCAACGCCATTCCCGCCATCGTCGTCTCCCCGGCCATCGACGTCCTGTCCTCCCTGGAGCCTCGCCGTGATCGTGCTCCCCTGGGACCGTATCCTCCGTCCGGACTGCTATCTCCGTCTTGGTAGGGCTGATCCAGCCCGGCAGCGCCCGTTACCTCGCCCACCCAAGGGCGGTGTGGGCGGTCACCGCGACCTTACGGGCCACCACGCCGTTCTTCTCGTCGCTGATCGCCATCGCCTGCTTCGCGAGCAGCTCACGTCAGCCGGCGGCAGTTGCGACGGTCATTGTGTCGGGATTCTTGCTCATCACGGCCATCTCTCGCTGCCCTAACTAACGCGACCGGCACGTGTGTCGGAACACGGTGCGCCGATCCGATACCCGTAGAAATGACTTGACAATATTCCTTTTTCTTGCACTATTCGAGTTCCTTTTTCATTGTCGGCAACACTCGACTTCAAATGGGCTGCAAGGAGGGGATCATGCAAAATAAATGGGTTATGGGGCTCGTAGTTCCACTCATAGTGGCCGGCTTTTCTGCCGTGGCATCTTGGAGAATTGCAATAAACACTACGGAGCAATCGTTGGCGCGCTCCATCCACAAAACAAACGCCCTAGCCGATAACGTCGGATACCGCTACTTCAGGACACTCGAATACGTGATCATGAAGGATCCTAACGAATCTGAAAAACTGATTTATATAAACCGCGAGGCCAAGCGAGGCTATAAAAGAACGCTGGAAGACATCTTGAAGGACTTCCGTTCTCTCGTGTCCAACCCGGCCTTTACGGGGAGCGGAGGCAAAGCCGCACTGTTTGCGGATCTCCAAGTCATCATCACCGGTGAACTCGCGCAAATCGAGAAACGAGAATGGCCGATGCCCACTACTCTACGTACAATGTGCGAGATCTACTTTGGAACTATTGGAACTAAAAAACTTCCCGGACTTTGGGATGGAGTTACGCAAACCGCTGTTTCGAAGAGGGAATGGGACCTCCACCAAATCGCCAAAAAAAGATGCGATGCGAACCAAAAGAGGTGAGGTGAAGTCTGTCTACATGGTTCGAACGCCTTGTTGATTGAAACGGCGCCGCACCGGTATACCAGCAGATCCATCCCCACCAGACCACAAGCCACGGTCCTGTTTAACGCGGCTCACATGCCCCACACCTCGATCTCGACGCCGCCGGCCAGTTCGCGGCGGTGGAAAAGCTTGTCCTCCCAGCTCCGGCTCTCGTCGCGGTCAAAGATGATCAGGTGACCGGATTCCGCGGCGCAACGGTCCATGTAGGCGGCGGTCTGCTCCAGGCCGTCGCCGATGGTGCGCTCCAGGCTCTTGTGCAGCACCTTGCACTCGATCACGAACTTGCGCGTCCGCGCGCCCTGGGGCCATACGATGAGCAGGTCGGTACGCATCCGGCCCAAGCCGTATTCCCGCTCGATGCGGCCTCCGCCGTTCACCACCCGCTGCAGGAACGCCTGCAAGAGAAGCTGCGGCTCGGCCTCCCGGTAGTCGAACCGCGCCACCCAGTGCTCGGAATGCTCGCGGAAGAACTCCTGAAAGGCCGTGAGCAGCTTACCCACCTCCAGGCCTCCGTCGGCGTCCAGGTACCAGGCGGTCTCTTCCACCAGCCCGGCCTGGGCGGCATAGGTGAGCTCCCGCGGCACTACCTCGGCGTAGATGGGATTGGCGATGCGCAGCAGACCGTCGCTGGCGATCAAGCCCAGGTCCCGGACGTATTCAATGTCGCGGGCCGAGAACTCCCGCTCATCCCCGCCGCTCAGCAACGGTCCCACCACCCGGCGCACCCGTTCTTCCTGGAGCTTGTCCGCCAACTGGTCCAGGTGGGTCTCCCGGCGCGCGATGAGGCGTTCCCGGGCTTCGGTGACCTCGCCCGCGTCGATGGCCCGGCCGCGGTCCCGGCCCGCCTTGTTGCGGAAGCAGACATCGTAGGCGAGCGCGTTGACCAGCCACGGCTGGCCGCGGGTGAGCGTCCACACCTCCGCCAGGGCATCCTCGGTGAACACCTGGGCCGTCTCTGCCGTATGCTGGGCCAGCAGCCCGCGCACCTGGGTCTCGGAGAAATCCCCCATACGCAACGACTCGGCCTTGATGTTGAACGCGCTCCCGCCGGCGATGATCTCCTTCTCGGCGCTGGAATGGATGCGGTAGTCGCGCACGTCGCGCACGCCGCACAGGACGACGCTCTGCGGAAAGCTCTTCGGGCGCCGCACATATCCCGCCCGAAGCTGGCGCAACACCGACAGCAGGGAATCGCCCACTAGCGCGTCGATCTCGTCGATGAGCAGCACCAGCGGCCTCGGGTCGGCCTCGGACCAGCGGCTCAGCACCTCGCGGAGCGCCCCGGCCGGGCCCGCCTCGGCAAGAATGCCGGGCCATACATCAGCCAGCGTTTCGTCGCCCAGCGTCGAGCGCGCCCAGGATGCCAGCTCGCCCAGAATGGCACGCATGGCCTTCTCGGTGTCTTCGCGCGCAGCCTGCGCCGCCTCGACGTTGGCGTAGACGCAACGGTAATCGCCCTCGGCGCCGCTGTTCAGCAGGTCCCGCAACGCCAGCAGGGCGGAGGTCTTGCCGGTTTGCCGCGGCGCGCGCAGCACGAAGTAGCGCTCGTCGCGAATGAGGGTCAGCACGTCTTCGATGTCGAGCCGGCTCAGCGGCGGGATGCTGTAGTGCTTCTCGGACTGGACCGGCCCGGTGGTGTTGAAGAAGCGCATGGGCGCATTGTGACACGTTGCATCCGGACGGGCGACTCGCACCGTCCGCCGTTGCCCACTTCCCTGCCGCGCCAACCGTAACCGCAGGACATGTCAAACAGGACTCTGGCGGCATGATCCATTACCCGGAATACACCTTGACTTTGCCGCCATCCTGACCAAGAAACCCGGACCATCTCACAGCAGCCGGATCGGGCCCGGGTAACGCCCGACGGCCTCGTCGGCGGTCAGCAAGGTGATACCTTCAACCTGGGCCTGGGCGACCAGAAGCCGGTCGAACGGATCTTTGTGGAGTTGCGGCAACAACGCCACGGCCACGGCATGGGCGCCGTTCACCGCCAGTTCCGCATAGCCGTTTTCCAACAATCCTCGACGCAGCAAGTGTGGATCACATTGAAAATCCGGGCGTCCGATCGAACTCTTGATGGCGACCTCCCACAGCGATGCGACACTGACCACCGGCTGCGTCTCCGGGTCTTCGAGGAGCATGCGGGCTTCGTCCGGTAGGCGTTCCGCCGCTCCCGCTGCCCACAGCAACACGTGGGTGTCGAGAAGGAGCTTCACTCCTTGCCCTCGAACAGCGCTTCGATCTCGGCGGAGCCGATACGGTCGAAGTCCTCGGGGACCGAGACCTTTCCCTCCAGAAAACCAATCCGCCGCATGGCTCCGGGGCGCGGTGCCTCCACCGCAACGACTTTGACCAATGGCTTGCCCGCGCGTGCGATAATGAACGGTTCACCGTTGGCGGCGGCCTCCACGAGACGCGAGAGGTGCGTCTTGGCTTCATGCATGTTGATGGTACGCATACGACACTCCACGGACTTAGTTAACTTACCTTAGTCGAGATAAACGAATAACGCAAGTTTCTGCCGAGGTGTTGAAAATCCCCGCTCGGCGGGCCACAGTTCGGCTCTGAAGGAGGGCCGATATGAAAAAGGTACTCAGCGAGCACGTCCCCGCCAACACCGGCTGGTCCGGGGACCTCAAGAAGGGGCAGACCATCCGCATCATCGCCATGTCCACGGTGGACTTCCTGGTGCTGGACCGGGACAACCTGCGGGAGCGGTTCGACCAGGCCCGCACCAAGGTTTACAACGGGAAGATTTTCCTGAGCACCGGCGACAAGCTGATGTCCCGGGACAACCGGCACTTCATGACTATCGTGGCGGATACCTTCGAGGAGGGGACCCACGACCTGCAGAAGGGCATGTGCAGCGGCCACCGCTTCCAGTTGGCCAAGGAAGAGGGGCGGCTGCGGGAGTACTACCATCGGGACTACCGGGATGACGAGATCCCGGACCACGGCTGCTGGGAGAACTTGTCCGGGGCGCTGGCGCCCTACGACATCGCGCCGGAGGACGTGCCGAGCCCGTTCAACCTGTTCCAGCACATGATCATCGACGGGAAGACGGGGCTGATGCAGCACACAACGGTTCGGCCGGCGGCGCCGACCAACGTGGACATGCGCGCGGAGCGGGATCTGCTGGCGGCGTTCAGCGCGTGCCCGGACATGCCGGTGGGGGGGAAGCCGGTGGATGTGGAAATTTACGAGGAGGATTGACCCCTCCTCACCCCTGGATTCCCGCTTTCGCGGGAATGACGCTAAGGGGTGTCAGCGCCGTTTTGTGTCAAGTGCAGTATTAACACAGCCTGTTCCGCGAAAATGACGGTATAGACCGGCCGTGCCATTTTCTATTTCCTGTTTGAGCGGTGGCTTGACGGGGACTGTTCCCTGGGGACGACGTTCTCGGGGCGATGCTGGCTACTCGAAGCCCATGCGCCGGCCCCAGTTGCCCGGGTCCTTGAGGAAGTCGAGGATCTGGTTGCGGCTGTCTTCGGAGAAGAACCCGGTGTCCGCGCCGGCGCTCAGGATGTCGTCCCAGTTGGAGAGGGTGTGGAGGCTGATGTCGTGGTCGGCGAGGTTCTTCTTGCCCTCGTGCAGGTCGAGGGCGTCGGAGCTGTACTCGAAGACGCACAGGCAGTGGGTGATGCGCGCCTTCTGGGCGCGCACGCCGATGTTGAAGCGGAGCTTGCTGAAGCCGTCGGTGACGAGGTCCTCCACCAGGGTCACCCGCTGGCCCTCGTCGAGAACCCCCTCGATCTGGTTGGTGTGGCCGTAGCCCTTGGGGTTCTTGCGGATGTAGATCATGGGCTTGCGCAGGTAGTGGGAGACGAAGGCGGCGTAGGGGATGCCCGCGGTCTCGCCGCCGGCCACCACGTCCATGTTGTCGAGGCCGATGTCGCGGCGCGCGATCTGCGCCAGGGCTTCGAGGATCTCGTCCCGCGCCTCCGGGAAGGACAGCAGCCGGCGGCAGTCGATGTACACCGGGGATACCCGGCCCGACACGAACACGAACGGCCTGTCGCTGTACACCTGGATGGACTGCGTGCTCAGCAGCAACTCGGCGATTCTCTTTCCGGTCTCTGACATGGATGCGATTCCTCTGGGTCGATGATGCGGCGGCGTTAACGGGGGTTGCTTAACACGGCGGGGAAGCCTTTGCCAGTCGTTGTTTCCGTGCGGCCTTTCCTGTTACGATTCCCCCTCTCCCAACCCTCGAGCCGGTTCATGGAAATCCCACAGATCAACAAGGACAGGCTGTTGCGCGACCTGAACGCGGTCTCGCGCATCGGCCTGGGCGAAGGCGGCTCGGTCACGCGGCTGGTGTTCTCGGTGCACGAGTTGCGCTCGCGGCAGTTGCTGGTGCACCTGATGAACCAGGCCGGGCTGGACGTGCGCGTGGATGCGGCGGGGAACATCTTCGGACGGCTGGCCGGCGAGCGGGAAGGACCGGCGGTGCTGGCCGGGTCGCACCTGGATTCCGTCGTGCAGGGCGGGCGATACGACGGCCCGGTGGGCGTCATCGGCGCGCTGGAGGCGGTGCGCACCATCAAGGAGAGCGGCGTTCCGGTGCCGGCGCCGCTGGAGAGCGTGTGCTTCGTGGGCGAGGAGTCCAGCCGTTTCGGGTTCTCCACCCTGGGGAGCAGCCTGGTGGCGGGAGACGTCACCATGGAGGACTTCGCCAACGCGGTGGACGCGGGCGGCAACCGGCTGGAGGACGTGCTGTCGAGCCTGGGCATCTACCGGGAGAACCTCGATTCGCTGAAACGCGATCCCGAGACCGTCAAGGCCTACCTCGAGTTGCACATCGAACAGGGTCCCATCCTCGAATCGAAGAAGAAGAAGATCGGCGTGGTGACGGCCATCGCCGCCCCGAGCCGGTTCCGGGTGGTGTTCCGCGGCCAGGCCGACCACAGCGGCACCACGCCCATGGAAATGCGCAAGGACGCGCTGGTGGCGGCGGGGCACCTGATCACCTACATCGACGAGGTATGCCGCGAGCACGCCGCCGCCGAGAAGGGCCGGGTGGTGGGGACGGTGGGCGCCGTCAAGGTGGAGCCCGGCGTCATCAACGCCATCCCGGGGCGGGCGGAGATGCAGGTGGACGTGCGCAGCATCACCGCCGCATCCAAGCGCAAGGTGGCCGGGCTGATCAAGAAGCGGGCGCGCCGCATCGCCCGGGAGCGCGCCGTGAAGGTGGACCTCGTCACCATCCGGGACGAGGAGCCGGTGGCGCTGCACCCGCGGGTGATCGCGCTCATCCGCGCGCTGTGCGAGGAACGCGGCGTGCCCTTCGAGGTGATGCCGTCGGGCGCGGGGCACGACGCCATGCAGATGGCCAAGATCACCCCCACGGGCATGATCTTCATCCCCAGCGTCAACGGCGTGAGCCACAATCCCACGGAATGGACCGACCCCGAGGATATCTGTCTCGGGACCCAGCTTCTGGTGGAGACGTTGCTGCGAGCCGCCCATGCGAAGATCTAAGCCGAAGACCACGCGGGTGCTGAGCGCGGCGCAGATCGCGCGAATTGTCGCGGGTTTCGCCAAGCGCATCGCCGACGAATACGGCGCGGCCGCCTCGCTGGCGTTCATCGGCGTTCGCACGCGCGGGCCGACGCTGGCCCGGCGGGTGGCGCACGTGCTCAAAGAGAAGCACGACCTGCCGGTGGCGGTGGGCGAACTGGACATCACGCTCTACCGCGACGACCTGAACACGCTCCTGCCGGAGGGGCGCATCGACGGCACCCATATTTCCTTCGAGGTCAGCGACAAGACCCTGATCCTGTTCGACGACGTGCTCCATACCGGACGCACGGCGCGCGCCGCGGTGGATCACCTCATGGCCTTGGGGCGGCCCCGGGCCATTTTCCTGGCGGTGCTGGTGGACCGGGGCGGGCGCGAGCTGCCCATCGAGGCCCGGTTCGTCGGCAAGGAGGTGGACCTGCGGAAGGACGGAGACGTGCGCGTGAGGCTGGCGGAGGTGGACGAGGTGGACGAAGTCGTAGTAGCGTAAAACCACTTGACAACCCACACCAATACCCGTATGAGGCAGGGTTTGATTGGGGCGGAGCCCCGGAAGAGCCCTATCTCCACACCCATCTGGATTCCATGAGCAAGAGCCAAGAGATACCCCTTGAAGAGTCCCAGGATTCGTCGTTTGTCGCGTCGGTGAAAGGTGTCTACAACCGCCACCGCATCGGCATCAACTTCTTCTTGTCGGTGATCCTGGCCCTGTTGACGTGGGAGTTCATCGACTACATCTTCGACGATCCCGACTTCTTCACCGGCCCGGTGGCAGTGGCCGTCGAATTCACCGTGCTGGTGTATGAGCCGCGGTTCTGGGAGAACATCAACTACAGCGGCACCGAGCTGATCTACGGCTTCAGTCTCGCCATGATCCTGGGAGTCGTCATCGGCGCGGCGGTGGCTTTCAGCAGGACCCTGGACGAAATGTTCTCCCCCATCCTGGTGGGCCTCTACGCCACACCGCGTTCGGTGGCGGCACCGCTGTTCATCATATGGCTGGGCCTCGGCATCGCCTCCAAGGTCGGCGTCATCACCCTCGCCTCGGTGTTCCCCGTGATCATCAACACCCAGGCCGGCATCAAGAACGTCCAGGGTGAGTATCGCATGCTGGGACGGGCCTTCAACATTTCGTTCTGGGCCATGCTGACCAAGATCATCATACCGGGGTCGCTGCCGTTCCTGATCGCGGGGCTGAGGTTGGGCTACTCCCGGTCGGTGGTGACCATCATGGTGGCGGAGCTGTTCGGGGCCGAGGCCGGTATCGGCTACATGATCGACCACGCGACCCAGACGTTCCACGTGGCCGAGATGATGGTGGGCATCTCGCTCCTGACCATCATGGGCATCGCGGGCAACGAGATCCTGAAGGGCGTCGAGCGCTGGGCCACGCCTTACAGAAAGACTTTGGTCTAAGCAAGAGAGCCGGAAGCAGAGCCATGGAAGCCTTGTCAAGCATCTATCAGCAGCAGCGAAGATGGCTGAACGCCATCTTCGGCCTCACCGTCGTGGGGCTGTTCTGGTCATTCGCCGACTGGCAGGTCAACAGCGAGTTGTTCTTCGTGGGCCCGTGGCGGGTGGTTACCTACACCTACGGCCTGTTCGCCAGCGGCGAGATCCTTGACGATCTGTACATCAGCGGCATCGAGTTCTTCTGGGGATTCGGCGTGGCCGCCGTCGTGGGCATCGGTCTCGGGATGATCTTCGGGATCAGCCGGGTATTCCGCGAATTCTTCGATCCCTGGCTCAGCGCGGTCTATGCCACACCGTCCGTGGCCCTGGCGCCGCTCATCATCATATGGTTCGGCGTGGACCTCACGGCCAAGATCGTCATCGTCCTCATCACCGCGGTCGTGCCCATCGTCCTGAACACCTATACCGGGGTTATGAGCGTCGGCAAGGAGTTCCAGACCCTGGCCAACTCGTTCTGCATCCCCCAGAGGCAGGTCCTTTACAAGATCCTCATTCCGGGTTCACTCCCCTACATCGTTACGGGGCTGCGCCTCGGCATCTCCCGCGGGATCGTGGGAGTCGTCGTGGGAGAGTATTTCGGCGCGTATGCGGGACTCGGCTATCAGCTTTTCAAGGGACTGGATACCTTCAACATGCCGCTCATGATGTCGTGCGCGGCCATGCTCGCCGGCACCGGCGTCGTGCTCAACCAGGTCATCCTGGTGATCGAGCGAAGGATGGCGCCGTGGCGTGATTCCACATTACAGGAGTAGTTCGTGTCATCATCGATTCAGGTAGAACAAGTCCACAAGACTTTCATGAAACCCACCGGGGAGACCGTCCATGCCGTGGGCGGCATCGACATGGATCTCCGCCCCGGGACGTTCTATTCGTTCGTGGGTCCCAGCGGATGCGGCAAGACCACCATGCTGCACATGATCCACGGACTGCTCCCCCCCACCAGGGGCCGCATCCTTCTCGACGGGGACGAGGTGGCCGGCCCCACGCCCAACAAGGCCGTGGTGTTCCAGCAGGCCCTGCTGCTGCCGTGGCGGAACGTTACCGACAACATCCAGTTCGGCATCGAGAACGACCGCGGAATGTCCGCCACCGAGAAGCGCGAGATTTGTGACAAGTACACGCAGATCGTCGGCTTGCGCGGCTTCGAGAGCCACTACCCTCACGAGCTTTCCGGCGGCATGCAGCAGCGGGTGAACCTCGCCCGGGCACTTGCCGTGAACCCCGAAATCCTTCTGATGGACGAGCCCTTCGCATCGCTGGACGCACAGACGCGGCTGCTCATGCAGGAGGAGCTCCAGCGCATGATCGACTGGAAGAACTCCGGCAAGATTGTCGTGTTCGTGACCCACGACATCGAGGAAGCCGTGTTTCTTTCCGACGTGGTTTTCTGTTTCAGCTTCAGGCCGGGTACGATCATGAAGGAGATCAAGGTCCCCTTCCCCACCCCCCGCACCCTACGAGTCAAGGAAGAACCCGAGTTCCTGCAGATCAAGCACGACATCTGGGAGCTGTTGGCGGACGAGGCCCGCAAGGCCATGGAGGAGTAGTCCCCCGCCAGGCAGGCACCATTCCCTATGCAACGGCAATAACGCGAAGTTCTGGGCTGAATCTCACAAACAAGGAGGAGAGCCGATGAAACATGAACTTGCCGCAAGGAGGGTCGCCACTGTCCTGTTGGGGACATGCCTGCTGTTCGCCGGCCACGCGCTGGCCCTGGAGAAGCTCCGCATCCCGGTAGCGTCCCCCAACTCGAGCACCGCGCTGGTGCAGCAGATGGGCATCTACAAGGGCTGGTTCAAGGAGATCGGCTACGACGCCGCGGTCTACTCGGTGTCGGGCGGCGAGAACGCCGCCGTGCTGGCCCTGGAACGGGGTCAGCTCCCCTTCTTCAGCTCGGACGACGTCGTTCCCCTGGCCATTCGTCCCGGCAGCAACATCCGGGTCGTCGGCACCTTGATGAACACGCTGCCCTACTGGCTG